>JAJQFX010000136.1 GCA_021200895.1 Clostridiales bacterium
AGCATATTTGAGGCTGATGCGGTTAGGTGAGATTAAATCAGAGGTTCCCTAAAACGTTTTGCAAATTTTGAAGGATAGAAGGAGCGTCCGGATATGCTGAAGGACATTACGCTGGGCCAATATTTTCCGGGGGACTCGGTGGTGCATCGCCTGGATCCCAGGACGAAGCTGATTTTGGTCGTGGTCTACATCGTGGCCCTGTTTCTGGCGGAGAGCTTTCTGACCTATGCCATCATGTTTCTGATTTTGGCCGGTTGCATTCACGCCTCCAAGGTGGGGGTGAAGCCCATCGTCCGGGGGATGCGGCCGGTACTGATCATTCTGATTTTCACCGGTGTGCTGAACCTGTTTTACGCCACCGGCGGGGTGGAGCTGGTTCACATCGGCTTTATCCACATCTACAGCGAGGGCGTCAAGACGGCGGTATTCATGGTGGCCCGCATTATGATGCTGATTTCCGGCACCTTTCTGCTGACCTATACCACCTCCCCCATCCAGCTGACGGACGCCATTGAGAGCCTGCTGGGGCCGCTGAAGAAGCTCCATGTGCCGGTGCATGACCTGGCGATGATGATGTCCATTGCCCTGCGGTTCATCCCCACCCTGATTGAGGAGACGGATAAAATCATGTCCGCCCAGAAGGCCCGTGGGGCGGACTTCGAGACGGGCAGCCTCATTGACCGGGCTAAGGCCATGGTGCCGTTGCTGGTGCCGCTGTTCATCTCGGCCTTCCGCCGAGCGGACGAACTGGCGACGGCCATGGAGTGCCGCTGCTATCACGGCGGCCAGGGCCGCACCCGGCTGCACCGGCTGAAATACGTCAGGAACGACTATGCCGCTATGGTGGGCGGGCTGGCCCTGTGCGTCCTGGTGGGTGTGCTGGGCGTGGGCTACGGGCTGTGATGATGAGAAACATCGCCTTAAAGCTGATGTATGTGGGTACGGCCTACCACGGCTGGCAGCGGCAGAAGAACGCCATGACGGTACAGGAGATGCTGGAGACCTGTGTGGCCAAGGTGGTGAAGCACCCGGTCAAATTCACCGGGGCGGGGCGGACAGACGCCGGCGTCCACGCCGAGGTCTATATCGCAAACTTCCGCACGAGCTGCAACATCCCCTGTGACCGGATGCCCCTGGCCTTTAACGCCCGGCTTCCGGGGGACATTGTGGTGCTGGCCGCCCGGCAGGTGTCGGAGGAGTTCAACGCCATCGGCTCCTGCCTCAGGAAGGAGTACACCTATCGGGTGTACAACTCCCGCATCCGCAACGCCTTTTATGTGGACCGGGCCTATTTTTACCCCAAGCGTTTGGACGAGGACTTTTTGCAGGATGCGGCGAACCGCTTCGTGGGCACCCACGACTTCTCCGCCGTCCGGGATGTGGGCACCCCCACCCGCACCAACGTCCGCACCATCTCCTACTTTACCGTCAGCCGGAGCGGGGACCTGATTGAACTGCGGGTCTGCGCGGACGGCTTTTTGTACAATCAGGTGCGCTGCATGGTGGGCACCATCCTTTACGCGGCGGAGGGAAAGTTCTGCCCGGAGGATATTGACGGCATTTTGGCCCGGAAGAACCGCACCGAGGCAGGCCCTACTGCGCCGCCGGAGGGCCTGTATATGACGAAGCTCTGGTATCGGGAGCCGGTGGGGCTGGAGACAGACCCAGTGGACGGCGGGGCGTGATTGCCGCCTTTCATCAGGCGGGAAAGGGAGCGCAGCTATGACAGGGAAACGACTGAAAAAGAAAAAACAAACCGCGACGGGGCCCAAGCCGCTGCCGATTCCTGTCCGTGTGCTGGTGCGGCTGATTGCCATCATCGTGACCTGCGTAATGGTGCTGGGGGCGGTGCTCTTTATCGTGTATCGGGACACCGTCACGCTGGACGGTGTGGTGCGCTACTTCCTGTATCGGAACATTGAGCGGGATGAGGACGGCGAGGCCCAGGACTTCACCTTCAGCACCGACGCGGCGGATGCCTACGCCATGGCGGGGGATGATTTGGTGATTTGTGCCACCAACTCCGTCCAGGTGTACTCCCTCTCCGGCAGCCAGCTGCTGGAGGAGTCGGTACAATACACCACGCCGGTGGCCCTGGCGGAAGGGGATACCGCAGTGGTTTATGACCTGGGCGGCAACGACCTGATGGTGATACAGGGGGAGGAAATCGTCTTTTCCTACAGCACAGAGACGAATTACGCCATTCTGGGCGCACGGCTGAACGAGAACGGCTACCTGACGGTCATTGAAGAGGCCGCCGGGTATAAGGCTGCAGTCACGGTGTTCGACGACGGCTATGACCCGGTGCTAAAGGAAAACCTCTCCAGCGCCTATGTCATGGATGCGCTGGTGTCCCCGGACAACGGCACCCTGGCCGTTGTCACCATCGGGCAGGAGGACACCTCCTTTGCCAACTATCTGGAGCTGTACGAGTGCGCCACCGGGGAGAAGCTGGTGGGGCTGAATCTGGGTTCCGATACGGTGCTTGACCTGTACTGGACGGGGGATACCATCCGCATCCAGACGGAGAGCGGGATTCTGCTGGTGGACGGCGACGGTGCACTGCTGAACAGCTGGTCGGACAGCACCCAGTATCTGCAAAATTTTGCCATCAACGGTCTGGACTTTTCCGTGGAGCTGATGGGGAAATATAAGGCGGGCAGCATGGGCCAGCTGATGGTCATTGACGAAAACGGGGACGAGTATGCTTCCAGAGCCATCAAGGAGGAGGTGCTGTCCGTGTCGGTGGCGGGGCGGTATATCGCGGTGCTGACGGCAAACCGACTGATGATTTTCACCCGGGATTTGGACGAGTATGCCTCCATCGCCAACGGCGGCGAGACGACGGTGCTGATGCGCACCGACGGCTCCGCCATGCTGATCGGGGGCGGCAACGCCCACCTGTGTGTGCCGTGATGGCGGAAGGACAGAGAAGAATTTGCGGTTTTTTCAGAAAAAATTTGCGATTGGACATAAAATATTCATAACCCCGTGTTATAATGGGTAGGAAAAAAAGGGGGGAGGGAACCCCCAGGTGTACAGGAGTACAAACGCCAAGGAGTAATGAAAATGAAACCTACACTTTGCTCAAGATGTCAGAAAAACGTTGCAGTCGTTTTTATCACGCGTATGGAAAACGGTGAAACAAAGAACGAAGGGCTGTGCCTGAAATGCGCAAAAGAGCTGGGCATTCAGCCGGTGAACGAACTGATAGATAAGATGGGCATTTCTGATGAGGATATGGAAAACCTGACCGGCGAAATGATGAACGCATTCGGCGGTCCGGAGTCCCTGGAGGAAATCACCGACGGCGATGAGCCGGAGCAGGATGATGAGGAGGAGGAGCATAAGACTGCCACCTTCCCCTTCCTGAACAAGCTCTTCAACCGTGATAATCAGTCCGGCCGCCCCCAGGATGACAGCAACAGCGGCAGGCAGGACCGGAAAAACGAACCGCCCAGAGACCGCTCTGCCCAGGGGCAGAAGAACGGCAAGCGGAAGTTCCTGGAGAGCTATTGTCAGTCCCTGACCGGCAGGGCCAGAGAGGGCAAGCTGGACAATATCATTGGCCGCCAGGAGGAGATCGCCCGGGTGATTCAGATCCTGAATCGCCGCCAGAAGAACAACCCCTGCCTGATCGGCGAACCGGGCGTTGGCAAGACGGCCACCGCCGAGGGCCTGGCCATCCGCATTGTGGAGGGCAACGTCCCCTACAAGCTGCGGGATAAGGAGGTCTACCTGCTGGATTTGACCGCCCTGGTGGCGGGCACCCAGTTCAGGGGCCAGTTTGAGAGCCGGATGAAGGGCCTGATTGACGAAATCAAGTCGGTGGGCAATGTTATCCTGGTCATTGACGAGATTCACAACATCGTCGGGGCCGGAGACGCCGAGGGCAGCATGAACGCCGCTAACATCCTGAAGCCCGCCCTGTCCCGGGGGGAGATTCAGGTCATTGGCGCCACTACCTTCAACGAGTACCGCAAGTATATCGAGAAGGACACCGCTCTGGAGCGCCGGTTCCAGCCGGTCACTGTGGCGGAGCCGTCCATTGACGACGCCGTGGAGGTCATCCGGGGCGTGGCCCACTACTATGAGGACTATCATCAGGCCATCATCCCCGACGCGGTGGCCCGGGACGCGGTGCTGCTCTCCGAGCGGTATATCACCGACCGGTATCTGCCGGACAAGGCCATTGACCTGATCGACGAGGCCTGCTCCGACGTGAACCTGCACAACGCCAATCTGGCGAAAATCGCCGCCCTGGAGAAGGACAAGGCCGACCTGGAGAAGGAGCAGGAACTGCTCCAACTCCAGAGCAGCCAGCAGAGCGAGGCCCATAACAATGAGCTGACTGCCAATGAGAAGCAGATTTCCCGCCGCCGCCAAGAGCTGTCCAACCTGAACGCAGCCCGGCAGAACCTGCGGGCCAACACCTCCCTGACGGAGGAGCAGCGGGAGGAGCGGCTCCGCCAGAACGCTGACCAGACCCAGCACGTCAAGGAGGAGATGGCCAAACTCCAGGAGGAGCGCCGGAAAATGCAGGAGGCCAATGATGACCGCACCTTTGAGCAGCGGGCCATCATCCAGAGCAAAATCCTCCAGACGGAGAACCAGCTCAGTGAGCTGAAGGCCATCCCCAGGCCGGAGCTGAGCGTGGAGAACCTGGCCCGGGTCATTGAGCAGTGGACGGACATTCCCGCCAGCCGCATCCAGGAGGTGGAGTTTGCCCGGCTGTCTACCCTGGGCGACCGGCTGAAGGAACACATCGTGGGCCAGGACGAGGCGGTGGAGGCCGTTACCGCCGCCATCCGCCGGAACCGGGTGGGCATCTCCCCCAAGCATAAGCCGGTGTCCTTCATCTTCGTGGGCTCCACCGGCGTGGGCAAGACGGAGCTGGTGAAGCGGCTGGCAGAGGACCTGTTCAGCACGCCGGACTCCCTGATTCGGCTGGATATGTCGGAATATATGGAGACCTACGCCGTCTCCAAGATGATCGGCTCCCCTCCCGGCTATGTGGGCTATGATGAGGCGGGTCAGCTGACGGAGCGGGTGCGCCGCAGGCCCTACTCGGTCATCCTGTTTGATGAGATAGAGAAGGCCCACCCCGATGTGCTGAACATCATGCTGCAAATCCTGGACGACGGCCAGCTGACCGATTCCCATGGCCGCAAGGTGAACTTTGAGAACACCGTCATCGTTATGACCTCCAACGCCGGCAGCAATGAGCAGGTGGGCGGCGTGGGCTTCGGCAAGACGGTGAACGAGCAGGATAAGGACAAGACCATGAAGGCCCTCCAGGGCTTCCTGCGGCCGGAGTTTATCAACCGTGTGGATGAAATCATCCACTTCAACCGCCTCAGCGAGGAGAACTTCCGGGCCATCGCCGGCATCATGTTGGGCGAGCTGCAGGACGCTTTGGCGGAGAAGCGCATTACCTTCACCTGGGACGACAGCCTTCTGGACTACCTGACGGAGAAGTCCTACTCCCTGACCTACGGGGCCAGAAACCTGCGCCGCCTGATTCAGAAGGAGTTGGAGGACGCCATTGCCAGCGTGCTGATTGACCAGTATATGATTGCCATCACCCGGATGCACGCCAGCGCCGGGGAGAACGGCATCGTGCTGCAATCCCAGTGATGTACTGTAAATTGTTGGAAAGATGTGAAAAAATGACTGTTTGTGAACGCTTTTTGCGCTATGTGTCCTTTGATACCCAGTCGGACGGCGAGAGCCAGACCGTTCCCAGCACCGCCAAGCAGTTGGCCCTGGCTCAGGAGCTGCGGCAGGAACTGGCCGCGCTGGGCCTGGAGGACGTAAAGGTGGACGAGTTTGGCCGGGTATACGGCCACCTGCCCGCCACCCCCGGCTGCGAGGAACTGCCCGGCCTGGGGCTGATCGCCCATATGGATACGGCGGGGGAGGAGAGCGGCGCCAACGTGAAGCCCCGCATCGTGGACTACCAGGGGGGCGACATCGTCCTGAACGAGGCGCTGGGCACCGTCCTGTCCCCCAGGGAGTTCCCCAGCCTGAACCGGTATGTGGGGAACCACCTCATTGTCACCGACGGCACCACCCTGTTGGGGGCGGACGATAAGGCCGGCGTGGCGGAAATCGTCAGCGCCGTAGCCTGGCTGGCGGAGCATCCGGAGGCAGCCCACCGGGTGGTCTATGTGGCCTTCACCCCGGATGAGGAGATTGGCCGCGGCGCAGACCACTTTGACTTTGACTACTTCCAGGTGCCGTATGCCTACACCGTGGACGGCGGCGAGCTGGGCGGGCTGGAGTATGAGAACTTCAACGCCGCCGCCGCGAAAATCACCATCCGGGGCCGCAGCATCCACCCCGGCGCGGCCAAGAACAAGATGGTGAACGCCGTCCTCCTGGCCTCCGAACTGATTCAAATGCTGCCTCCGGCAGAGACCCCGGCCCACACAGAGGGCTATGAGGGCTTCTACCATGTGGGCGGCATCAAGGGGGACACCAGTTCCGCCACGGTGCGCATGATTATTCGCGACCATGACCGGGCCAGCTTTGAGGCCCGCAAAGCCTACCTGGAGCAGGTGGTGGCCTTCCTGAACGCCAAGTACGGCGAGGAGCGGTTCACCCTGGAGCTGCGGGATTCCTACTATAACATGAAGTCCTGCATCGAACCCCATATGGAGCTGATCGAGCGGGCGGAGCAGGCGTTCCTGGATGCGGGGGTGCAGCCCTGTACCGTCCCCATTCGGGGCGGCACCGACGGAGCACGGCTGAGTTATGAGGGGTTGCCCTGCCCCAACCTGTCCGTCGGCGGCGTCAACTATCACGGCCTGTATGAGTACATCCCGGTGGAGGCCATGGAGGCCATGGTGCAGGTGCTGGTGAACCTGGTGCGGGCGGATGGCCGATAACAGCGTACTGGTGGGAATGTCCGGAGGCGTGGACAGTTCGGTGGCCGCCGCCCTGCTGCTGGAGCAGGGATACGGGGTAACGGGCTGCACCATGCACCTCTTTGGCAACGACGCGCTGGGGGTAGGGCAGGAATCCACCTGCTGTAGCCTCAGCGACGTGGAGGACGCCCGCCGGGTGTGCTGGAAGCTGGGCATTGCCCACTATGTGCTGAACTTCAAGGAGCAGTTCCGCCGGGAAGTTATGCAGGACTTTGCGGAGAGTTATCTCCGGGGGGAGACCCCCAACCCCTGCATCCGCTGCAACGGGGAGCTGAAGTTCGGCGCCATGCTCCACCGCGGGGCAGAGTTGGGGCTGGACTATGTGGCCACAGGGCACTATGCCCGCATTGAGAAGGCCGGAGACCGTTACCTGCTGAAAAAAGCGGCGGACGGGCAAAAGGATCAGACCTACTTCCTCTATAACCTGACCCAGGCGCAGCTGGCCCATACCCTGATGCCCCTGGGTGGGCTGACCAAGGAGGAGGTGCGGCAAATCGCGGAGCAGCATGGCTTCCTGAACGCGAAGAAGGGGGACAGCCAGGACATCTGCTTTGTGCCGGACGGAGACTATGGGGCCTTTATCGAACGATTTACCGGCCAAACCTGCCCGCCGGGGGACTTTATCGACCGGGATGGTAACGTGCTGGGCAGGCACAGGGGCCATATCCGCTACACCCTGGGCCAGCGGAAGGGGCTGGAGATTGCCCTGGGCCAACGGGCCTATGTGACGGCCAAAGACCCTGAACGGAATACCGTCACCCTGGGGCGCAACGAGGAGCTGTTTTCTGTCGGCCTGGAGGCCAGAGGGCTGAACCTGATTGCCTGTGACCGGCTGGACAGCCCCACCCGCTGCACGGTGAAGATTCGCCACAGCCGCCAGGAGGCCCCCGCCACCGCCGTCCAAACCGGGGAGCGCACCCTGGAGGTGCGGTTTGACCAGCCCCAGCGGGCGGTCACGCCGGGGCAGGCCGTGGTGCTGTACAGTGATGAGGTCGTCCTGGGCGGGGCGACCATTGACAGAGCGATTCAGCGATAAGGAGGAATTTGCGATGATGCCCACGAGAGACGAGGCTTTTGCCCTGGTGAAGGAATACAATCAGGAGCCCTTCCACATCCGCCACGCCCTGACGGTGGAGGGCGCTATGCGTTCCTTCGCCCGCAGCCTGGGCTATGGGGACGAGGAGGAGTTCTGGGGCATCGTGGGGCTGACCCACGACCTGGACTTTGAGCGCTACCCGGAGGAGCACTGCGTCAAGAGCCAGGAGATCATGCGCCAGCAGGGCTGGGACGAGCGGCTGATTCACGCCACCGCCAGCCACGGCTACGGTCTGTGCTGCGACATCAAGCCGGAGCATGAGATGGAGAAGGTGCTGTTCGCCTGCGACGAGCTGACCGGCCTGATTTACGCGGCGGCGCTGATGCGCCCCAGCAAGAGCGTACAGGACATGGAGCTGAAAAGCATTAAGAAGAAGTTCAAGGACAAGAAGTTTGCCGCCGGATGCAGCCGGGACGTTATCCTCCAGGGCGCGGAGATGCTGGGCTGGGAGCTGGGCGACCTGATGCAGCGCACCCTGGACGCCATGAAGGAGAGCGAAGCGGCCATCAACGCCTATTTTGAGGAGTAATACCATGAAAAAGTCAAACGCCATGCGGCTATGCGCTGTGACACTGTCTCTGGCGCTGCTGCTTTTGGCAGGGGCGGGCTGCTCCAGTCAGGAGGACGCCGCCACCAATCAGGCCTCCTCCAGCGGCCTGACTGCGGAGGAATTTGAGTCTCTGGTGGAGAATGCCGAGACCTCAGCCACGGAATCCGAAGAGGAGGAGTCGGTGGACCCCTTTGAGGACATGACCGACGAGGAAATTGACGAGTACTTCCAGGAGGCGGACGAGGGATACGACACCAGTGACGACCTGAACCTGACCGCCCTGGACGCAGAGGGCATTTCCCAGGTGGAGATGGTGACCTGGGACGGCTATCTGCTGTATCTGCCCATTGTGGACACCTATGACGGCGAGCCGGACGTAATGCTGAACAACGACCATATCACGGACTTTGACCTGACATCCTCCGCCTACACCCTGACGGCGGAGAACATCGACGCCTCCACCAGGACGGTGCAGGAGGTGCTGCAAATCTCCATCGAGGGGTACTACGAGGCACTGGTGGAGCAGTACGGCTATGAGGAGACAACTGCCATGACCGGCATCACCTCCAATGAGGAAGGCGACGCTTACACCGCAGGCTTCGCCTACTACGATGAGGACTTGGACGCGGAAATCGTGGTGCTGAACCTGATGTTTGCGGTGGAGGACAGCGACTGGTGCATCGCCTATGAAATGCTGTGCCAGCCCACTGCCCTGACGGCGGAGGATTTGGCGGCCTTTGAAGCCATGTACGCCTATGCGGGGCTGGAACTGCCGGTCAGCCTGTCCTGAGCAAAAATCAGTAGAATTTATAACTGTAAAAATGATATAGAGCAAAAAAGAGGGGGAGCGCTGCTCAAGCGCTCCCCCTTGTGCTGCTATGATGCTACGCGCCGCAGGCAGAACAGCTGCCCCTGGTTCACCGCCTGCCCCCGGCGAGGGCCGCTTCCGTCTGCTCCGCCGCGCCGGGGCGTGATGCCTCCGCCTGCGCGTCCAGGTAGCGGTGTGCCTCCTCCAGTATCGCCTTATAGCTGGGGTAGGTCAGCCGGGCCAGGGCCTGCTCGTAGGACAGGCAAAGCGCCCGGCGCACTTCACCCGTCTGCCGAATCTCCTCCGTGCAGCTGGCGATAAAGTAGGCTACCTGTTTCCGGCTGCCGTTGTGCAGGGTGTACTCCACCTGGAACCGCTTCGGCCCCACCAGCGTAGCGTGAACGCCGGTCTCCTCCCAAATCTCCCGAAGGGCGGTCTGCTCCGCCGTCTCTCCCTGCTCTATGTGGCCCTTGGGGAAACCGGTGTCACCGTTGTATTCCTGCACCAGAATGTACCGCCGGGCCCCCGCCTCCTGACGGTACAGCACCGCGCCTGCGCTGCGTACCATTCGCACACCTGCCTCTCTGTGATAAAAAGCAAGCTGTCTTGAATCCCAACAATTCAAGACAGCCTCATGGCGGAGTAGGAGGGATTCGAACCCTCGAGCCGCGTTCACGGCTACACGATTTCCAATCGTGCTCGTTATGACCGCTTCGATACTACTCCATATAAAAGACGTTGCTCTTCCGAAACCGCTCGTTTCCCGCAACAAATGATATTATAGCAGAAATTTGGATTTCGTCAAGGGGTAATCGCAAAAAAATTCAATCTTTTTCTGCGTTGTCAAATGATGTGACCCCCGGCAGGAGGAGCATAAAACCTAAG
>JAJQFX010000245.1 GCA_021200895.1 Clostridiales bacterium
TCCAGCTTCATGTTGGGGATGCCGTACATCATCAGGCCGCCGATGCGGTCAAACCGCTCGTACACCGTCACGGAATGGCCCCGGCGGTTCAGCAAATCTGCCACCGCCAGGCCGGAGGGGCCGGAGCCCACCACGGCGATGCGCTTGCCCGTCCTCACGGCGGGGATGCGGGGCTGAATCAGCCCGTTCTCCCAGCCGTACTCAATGAGGGCCAACTCGTTCTCCTTCACGGTGACGGGGTCGCCGTTGGCTCCGCAGGTGCAGGCCGCCATGCACAGCCCCGGACACACCCGCCCGGTGAACTCCGGGAAGGAGGCCGTCTTGCACAGGCGGGTCAGGGCGTGCTCCCAGTTGCCCTTGTAAATCATATCGTTCCACTCCGGAATCAGGTTGTGGAGCGGGCAGCCGGAGTACATCCCGGAGAGCTGGATGCAGCTCTGGCAGAAGGGCACGCCGCAGTTCATGCACCGGGCCGCCTGCTCCTTCCGCTCCTCCCTGTCCAGCATGGGGTGAAATTCGTTGAAGTTCTGAATCCTGGCAAGGGGCTGGATGGCGGGGTTCTCCTTGCGCTCATAGTCTAAAAATCCGGTCGGTTTACCCATTGTCTGTTCCCTCCTGCTCAGTTCGCTGCGATGCTGTAGAACGCATCGATTTCCGCCTGCTCATGGGTCAGGCCCTTTTCCTCTGCCCTGGCGATGGCCTTCAGCATCCGGTTGTAATCCACCGGCATGATTTTCTTAAAGTAGGGCAGGTAATGCTCGAAGTCCGCCAGCACCATTTTGCCCTTCTCCGAGCCGGTGGCGGCAACGTGTTCCTCAATCATGGTGCGCAGCTCCTGGATGTCGTGCTTCTGCTCCACCAGGTCGATGTTGACCATGCTCTTGTTCACCCGGAGGTACAGGTCCCGCTTCATGTCCAGCACATAGGCGATGCCGCCGGACATACCGGCTGCGAAGTTCTTGCCGGTGCTGCCCAGGACTACCACTCTGCCGCCGGTCATGTACTCGCAGCCGTGGTCGCCCACGCCCTCCACAACGGCGTAGGCTCCGGAGCTCCGGACGCAGAACCGCTCCCCGGCCACACCGGCCACGAAAGCCTTGCCTGCCGTGGCGCCGTAGAGGGCCACGTTGCCGATGATGATGTTCTCATCCGCCTTGAACTGGGAACCCTTGGGGGGATAGACCACGATTTTGCCCCCGGAGAGGCCCTTGCCCAGATAGTCGTTGGAGTCGCCCTCCAGCTCCATGGTCAGTCCCTTGGGGATGAAGGCCCCGAAGGACTGGCCGCCGCCGCCGTAGCATTTGATGCGGTAGGTGTCGTCCGGCAGGCTGCTGCCGTGGAGACGGGTGATTTCGCTGCCAAAGATAGTGCCCAGGGTGCGGTCGGTGGAGCTGATTTTCAGCTCCATGGAGGCGGGCTTGCCGCTCTTCAGCGCCCGGCCCATCTTCTTCAGGAACACGGATTCGTCCACCGTCTTTTCCAGCTCAAAGTCAAAGACCTTGGCGGGGTCGAAGTGGCGCTCCTCGCTGTCGATGTAGGGGTTATTCAGGATGGCGCTCAAATCCACCGTGTCCGCCCGCTGGGTGATGCGGTTCTGACGGGCCTCCAGCCGGTCACTGCGGCCGACCATCTCCTCCACGGTGCGGAAGCCCAGCTTCGCCATGATTTCCCGCAGCTGCCGGGCGATGAAGAGCATATAGTTCTCCACATACTCCGGCTTGCCCTGGAAGCGCTTGCGGAGGGTGGGGTTCTGGGTGGCGATGCCCATGGGGCAGGTGTCCAGGTTGCACACCCGCATCATCACGCAGCCCATGGCCACCAGAGGGCCGGTGGCGAAGCCGAACTCCTCCGCGCCCAGCAGGCAGGCGATGGCCACATCCCGGCCCGTCATCAGCTTGGAGTCCGCCTCGATGACCACCCGGGAGCGCAGGCCGTTCTGAATTAGGGTCTGGTGGGTCTCCACCACACCCAGCTCCCAGGGGAGGCCGGCGTTGTGGATAGAGCTCTTCGGCGCTGCGCCGGAGCCGCCGTCGTAGCCGGAAATCAGGATGACCTGGGCGCCGCCCTTGGCCACGCCGGCGGCGATGGTGCCTACCCCGGCCTCGGACACCAGCTTCACGTTGATGCGGGCCCCCCGGTTGGCGTTTTTCAGGTCGTAAATCAGCTGGGCCAAATCCTCAATGGAGTAAATGTCATGGTGGGGCGGCGGGGAAATCAGGGACACGCCGGGGGTGGAGAATCTCGTCTTCGCCACCCAGGGGTACACCTTCTTGCCGGGCAGGTGGCCGCCTTCGCCGGGCTTCGCCCCCTGGGCCATCTTGATTTGAATCTCGTTGCCGCTCATCAGGTACTGGGAGTTGACGCCAAACCGTCCGGAGGCCACCTGCACGATGGTGCAGGCCCGCTCGGTGCCGTACCGGTCGGCGGGCTCGCCGCCCTCGCCGGTGTTGGAGTGGGCCCCCAGGTGGTTCATGGCGATGGCCAGGCACTCGTGGGCCTCGGCGGAGAGGCAGCCGTAACTCATAGCGGCGGTCTTGAACCGCTTAACGATTTCGTACTCGCTCTCCACCTCGTCCAGGGGGACGCCGCCGCTCTCGTCAAACTTGAAGTCCATCAGGCCACGGAGGGTGTGGGGGACGGAGTCGTCGTCCACCGAACGGGCATACTCCTGGAAGGTCTCATAGCTGCCGGTGCGGACGGCCTGCTGGAGCAGGGCGATGGTTTTCGCGTTGTACAGGTGATCCTCCGTGCCGTTGCCCGCCCGGGACTTGTGGGTGCCGGGGCTGTCCAGAGTGGTGTCAATGGTCAAGCCCAGGGGGTCAAAGGCGTGGTTGTGGTTATACTCCACCGTCTCCTCGATTTCCTTCAGGCCGATGCCGCCCACCCGGGAGACGGTGTTGGTGAAGTACTGGTCAATGACCTCCTTGGAGATGCCCACCGCCTCGAAAATCTGGGCGGACTGGTAGGACTGGAGGGTGGAAATGCCCATCTTGGAGGCGATTTTCACGATGCCCTTCAAAATGGCCTGGTTATAGTCGTCAATGGCGACGGAGACCTCCTTGTCCAGCAGCTTCTTCTCCACCAGCTCCATGATGCACTCCTGGGCCAGGTAGGGGTTGATGGCGGACGCGCCGTAGCCTAAGAGGGTGGCGAAGTGGTGTACCTCCCGCGGCTCCGCCGTCTCCACCACCACGGACAGGCTGGTGCGCTTCTTCGTCCGCACCAGGTACTGCTGGAGGGCGGACACCGCCAGCAGAGAGGGGATGGCCACATGGTTCTCGTCCACACCCCGGTCGGAGAGGATCAGGATGTTGGCTCCCCGCCGGTAGGCCCGGTCTGCCGCTACGAACATCCGGTCAATGGCCCGCTCCAGGGGGGTGTTCTTGTAGTACAGCATGGAGATGGTCTCCACCTGGAAGCCGGGCTGCTTCATGCTGCGGATTTTCAAGAGGTCGATAGAGGTCAGGATGGGGTGCTTGATGCGCAGGGCCTTGCAGTTCTCCGCAACCTCCTGGAGGAGGTTGCCGCCGCTGCCAAGGTGGACGGCGGTGTCCGTCACCACTTCCTCCCGGATGGCGTCGATGGGCGGGTTGGTGACCTGGGCGAACATCTGCTTGAAGTAGCTGAACAGGGGCTGGTGCTGCTCGGACAGCACCGCCAGGGGAATATCCACACCCATGGCCGCTGTAGGCTCCTCGCCGGTCTGGGCCATCAGCAGGATGGAATCCTTCACCTCTTCATAGGTGTAGCCGAAGGCCTTGTACATTCTATCCCGCTCGTCCTGACTATAGGTGGTGATGTGATGGTTGGGGATGGGCAGGTCGTGGAGCTCGATGAGGTTCATGTCCAGCCACTCGCCATAGGGCTGGCGGCGGGCGTACTTCTCTTTCAACTCATCATCGGTGACGAGGCGGCCCGCTACCGTGTCCACCATCAGCATACGACCGGGCTGGAGGCGGGATTTCATCACGATTTTCTCCGGGGGCACATCCAGCACGCCCACCTCGGAGGCCAGCACCAGCTGGTCATCATCCGTGACGTAGTACCGGGAGGGGCGCAGACCGTTCCGGTCCAGCACAGCCCCCACGATGTCGCCGTCGGAGAAGATGATGGAGGCGGGGCCGTCCCAGGGCTCCATCATGGTGGCGTAGTAGCGGTAGAAGTCCCGCTTCTCCCGGCTCATGTTCTGGTCATTGGTCCAGAGCTCCGGGATGCACATCATCACCGCCATGGGCAGCTCGATGCCGTTCATCACCAGGAACTCCAGGGTGTTGTCCAGCCGGGCGGAGTCGGAGCCGTTGGGGTTCACCACGGGGTAGACCTTATCCAAATCCTCCTCGCTCATGACGTTGGAGGCCATGGTCTCCTCACGGGCCAGCATACGGTCGGCGTTGCCCCGGATGGTGTTGATCTCGCCGTTGTGGAGGATGAAGCGGTTGGGGTGGGCCCGCTCCCAGGAGGGGTTCGTGTTGGTAGAGAAGCGGGAGTGGACGGAGGCGATGGCGGATTCATAGTCCTCATCCTGCAGGTCGCAGTAGAAGTTCCGGAGCTGCCCCACCAGGAACATACCTTTATAGACGATGGTGCGGCTGGAGCAGGAGACCACATAGGTGTTGTCGTTAGACTGCTCAAAGACCCGGCGGGCGATGTACAGCTTCCGGTCAAAGGCCAGCCCCTTCTCGCAGCGGGCGGGCCGCTCCACGAAGCCCTGCTCGATGTAGGGCATACAGTCCAGCGCCTTGTGGCCCAGGATGGAGGGGTTGGTGGGGACGGTGCGCCACCCCAGGAAGCGCATCCCCTCCTTCTCCACAATGACCTCGAACATCTTCTTGGCCTGGGAGCGTTTCAGCGTGTCCTGGGGGAAGAAGAACATCCCGATGCCGTAGTCCCGCTCGCCCCCCAGGGGGATATTGCACAGGGCAGCGGCCTTGCTGAAAAACTTGTGGGAGATTTGCAGCATGATGCCCACGCCGTCGCCGGTCTTGCCCTCGGCATCCTTACCGGCGCGATGCTCCAGCTTTTCCACGATTTTCAGGGCGTTGTCCACATTGGCGTGGCTCTTGCGGCCTTTGATGTCCACCACGGCGCCAATGCCGCAGGCGTCATGCTCGAACCTGGGGTCGTAAAGCCCCTGGGCGGGCATGGTGCGCTCCGCTCTGTTCATTTCCATAGTTCCTGACTCCTTTTCGGTGATGTGGGAGAAACGTCTTTTTGCGGGGGAAAGGTGCCTCAAAGGCGCAGCAATGGCACGCTGCCTCCCCATTGAGACACCTTTCTATGATTCTATTCAATTCCTTCCGGGTTTACTTGTTCAGCAGCGCCACGATGCGCTCCACGGCCTCCACCGTGGCCTCCGCCTCGCCGAAGGCGGTAAAGCGGATGTAGCCCTCCCCGCTGGGGCCGAAGCCCGCGCCGGGAGTAGTGGCCACGTTGGCCTCCTCCAGCAGCTTGTCAAAGAAGTCCCAGGAGGGCATACCGTCCGGGGTCTTGGCCCAGACATAGGGGGAGTTCTTGCCGCCGTAGACCTCCAGCCCGGCCTTTTGCAGGCCGTCATAAATCACCCTGGCGTTCTGCTTATAGAAGGCGATATTCTCCATGATTTGCCGCTGGCCTTCCTCGGTGTACACCGCCGCAGCCCCCCGCTGGATGATATAGGAGGTGCCGTTGAACTTGGTGCTCTGGCGGCGGTTCCACATACCGTTCAGGCTGACGCCGTCACGCACCAGCGCTTTGGGCACCACGGTGTAGCCGCAGCGGGTGCCGGTAAAGCCCGCCGTCTTGGAGAAGGAGCGGAACTCGATGGCGCAGGTCTCGGCCCCCTCCACCTCGAAGATAGAGTGGGGAACGTCGTCCTCCTCGATGAAGGCCTCATAGGCGGCGTCAAAGAGGATGACCGCATCATTGGCGTTGGCGTAATCCACCCAGACCTTTAACTGGTCTTTCGTCAGCACGGTGCCGGTGGGGTTGTTGGGGGAGCAGATATAGATGAGGTCTACCGGCTCCGTGGGAAGGGCGGGGACGAAGCCGTTCTCCGCCACAGTGGGCATATAGTAGAGGTTCGTCCATTTCTCCGCCTGGGGGTCATAGTCCCCGGCGCGGCCTGCCATGGCGTTGGTGTCCACATAGACGGGGTACACCGGGTCGCAGACGGCCACCTTGTTGTCCGCCCCGAAGATGTCCCCAATGTTGCCGCAGTCAGACTTGGCTCCGTCGGAGATGAACACCTCGTCGGGCTGGATGTTCACCCCCCGGCGCTGGAAGTCGTGGGCGACGATGGCCTCCCGCAGGAAGGCGTAGCCCCGTTCCGGGCCGTAGCCCCGGAAGGTCTCCGCCCTGCCCATCTCGTCCACCGCAGCGTGGAGGGCGTCGGTGACGGCAGGCACCAGGGGCCGGGTCACGTCTCCGATGGAGAGCTTGATGATTTTCCGCTCCGGGTGGGCCTGGGCATAGACCGAAATGCGCCGGGCCACCTCGCTGAACAGATAGCTGCCGGGCAGCTTTTGATAGTTGCTGTTAATGGTTGCCATGTGATACCTCCAGTTTGCTTCCTCTGCGCCCAGGGGGCGCGTGCCTCTTTATGATGTTTATAATGTATGCTCAAAACTCGTCGCCTAAAATCAGCCTGGCCGTCTGCACCATCCGTGCGCCGGAGTCCATGCTCTGCTTCTGAATGTAGCGGTGGGCCTGCTCCTCCGTCATGCCATTGCGCTCCATCAGCAGCTGCTTCGCCGCCTCTACCACGGCCCGCTCCTCCTCGTTCCTGCGGGGGCGGATGTACTTGCCCAGCTGCCGGTTGGCCTGCATCAGCATCTCCACCGAGGCGCACAGGCTGCTGCGGGACACCGGGGCGGGCAGGCGGAAGATGTCCTCATTCACCAAATCCAGCTGGCCCTGGGTGGCCACCATCAGCATGGAGCACTCCGGCGGCAGATCCTCGAACAAATCCTCACAGGTGCCGTCTGTCAGCTTATACCCGCAGACGACCACAGTCAAGCGCGATTTATGAACCATGCGTTTGACCTCGCCGCAGCTGCGCATGGTGATGCACCCCACGGCGCACCCCGCCTGAATCAGCTCCGCCATCCTCCGGCAGGTAGTCTCGCTTTCAAACGCAACGATTATTTTTTCCACTCTCATCACGCTCCCAGGTTCTGTCGCTGGTGCGCAGGGTCAGTAAGCGACCATGTAGCGCCTGCGCTCCCACTCAGAGACCTGACCGCGATAGTCCTCCCATTCCCGTTGCTTGCCGGAGAGGTACGCCTCGGCGATATGCTTGCCCAGCACGTCCAGCAGCAGCTCGTCCTGCTCCAGGGCGCAGAGGGCCTCCTGCAAATTCCCCGGCAGAGGCTGCACCCCCAGGGCCGCCCGCTCTTCCGGGGTCAGGCTGGCGGGGTCGGCTTTCAGCTCCGGCGGGGCTTCCAGCCCCCGCTCGATGCCGTCCAGCCCGGCGGCCAGGCACACTGCCAGCGCCAGGTAGGGGTTGCCGCAGCAGTCTGGACTCCGCAGCTCCACCCGGATTTGGCCGGGCTTCGCCATGGGGATACGCATCAGGGCGGTGCGGTTGCCAAAGGACCAGCTGGTGAAGCAGGGGGCTTCAAACCCCGGCACCAGCCGCTTGTAGGAGTTCACCAGGGGGTTCGTCACCGCCGTAATGCCGCCGATGTGGGCCATCACCCCGGCGATGAAGCCCCGGGCCTCTTTGGAGAGGCCCTGCTCCGCCGCCCCGTCGTAGAACAGGTTCTTCCCGTCCCGGTGGAGGGTGAAGTTCAGGTGCATCCCGGAGCCTGCCCGGCCCGCTATAGGCTTGGGCATGAAGGTGGCATGGAGGCCGTTGCGCTGGGCCAGGGTCTTGACCGCCAGCTGGAAGGTCAGGATATTGTCCGCCGCCTCCATGGCCGGGGCGTACTTGAAGTCGATCTCATGCTGGCCGGGGGCGTTCTCGTGATGGGAGCACTCCACCTGGAAGCCCAGCGTCTCTAGCGCCAGCACTACCTCCCGGCGGACGTTCTCCCCCTGGTCCAGGGGGTAGATGTCAAAGTAACCGGCTTGGTCGGTGGTGTTCATGGTGGGGCGGCCTTCCTCATCGGTGTGGAATAGGAAGAACTCACACTCCGGCCCCACCTGCATGGTGATGCCCTGGGCCGCCGCCCGGTCGCAGACCCGCTGCAGGACCTGGCGGGAGTCGCCGCCGAAGGGGGCCCCGTCCCCCTGGCAGATGTCGCACATCAGCCTGGCCACCTTCCCACGGGAGGGCCGCCAAGGGTACACCGCGAAGGTGCTGAGGTCGGGCACCAGGTACCGGTCAGAGTCGCTGGCGGCGGCGAAGCCGTCGATGGAGCTTCCGTCTATCATGACCTCCCCCGCCAGCGCCCGGGGCAGCTGGGCGGCGGTGACGGCCACATTTTTCAGCTTGCCGAATACGTCTACGAATTGCAGGCGGACGAAGCTGACATCCTCCTCCTCTACGATCCGCAGGATCTCTTCCTTTGTATAGCGCATTTTCCCGCTCCTGTTCTCCTGCCCGCCTCCGGGCCGCAGGCCGGAGACAGGGAAGGATATGTGATAAGTGAAATGAATGTTCCGCGCCTGGAACTTGCAAATTCGGCCAAGGCGCCATCCTTATTTAGTATACACCAAAAGCGGTTCCTGTCAAGTTTTTTCCCGACTTTTTGACCGATGTTTTCAACGTTCCGTCACATTTTCTAAAAACCAGCCCCGGTTTTGGCGGTGTTTCGGGTGAATTTGAATGAATCCAAAAATCTCCTGCAAAGCCCTTGCATAATTTTGAAAGTTGCGCTATAGTATGCATAGTGATTCAAACTCACGTGCAAAACATCCAGCAGACCTTGAACAGAATGACACAACCTTATGAAACGTGACAATGGCGTCCCGGATAACCTCGTTATTGGCGTCATTGTCTTTTTTCATGGGTGGGATGGTATCAGTTCTGTCCAACCATCAATGTGAAAGGGTTGAATGTAGAATGGGTATTCCTGAAATTTTTGGCTCCAACGTATTCAGCTTGGCTGTTATGAAGGAGCGTCTCCCCAAGAACGTGTACACGGAGTTCGTCAATGTGCAGGAGAACGGCGGTATGCTGTCCCCCGCCACTGCCGACACCATCGCAGAGGCCATGAAGAACTGGGCTGTGGAGAAGGGCGCTACCCATTACACCCACTGGTTCCAGCCCATGACCGGCGCCACCGCCGAGAAGCATGACTCCTTCCTGACCGTCCCCAACGAGATGGGCTACACCCTGCTCCAGCTCAGCGGCAAGAAGCTGATTATGGGCGAGCCGGACGCTTCCTCCTTCCCCTCCGGCGGCCTGCGGGCTACTTCCTACGCCCGCGGCTATACCGCCTGGGACATCACCTCCCCCGCCTTCGTGAAGGAGCAGAGCTGCGGCACCATCCTGTGCATCCCCACCGTGTTCGTCTCCTACACCGGCGAGGCTCTGGACGCCAAGACCCCGCTGCTGCGCTCCATGCAGGCCGTTTCCAAGGAGGCCATCCGGCTGGTGCGCCTCTTCGGCAACACCACCGCCAAGAAGGTGGCCGCCTACGTCGGCCCTGAGCAGGAGTACTTCCTGGTAGACCGGAGCAAGTATTTGCAGCGCCGCGACCTGATTTATGCCAACCGCACCCTGTTCGGCGCTCCCGCCCCCAAGGGCCAGGAGTTGGATGACCATTACTTCGGCGCCATCCGGGAGCGGGTGGGCGCTTTCATGGCCGACCTGAACGTGGAGCTGTGGAAGTACGGCATCACCGCCACCACCCAGCACAACGAGGTGGCCCCGGCCCAGCATGAGCTGGCCCCCATCTTCGCCACCGCCAACGTGGCCGTCGATCAGAACAACCTGACCATGGAGACCATGAAGCGGGTGGCCGAGCAGCACGACCTGGTCTGCCTGCTCCACGAGAAGCCCTATGCCGGCGTCAACGGCTCCGGCAAGCACAACAACTGGTCCCTGGGCACCGACGAGGGTGAGAACCTGTTCGACCCGGGCGACAAGCCGGAGGAGAACCTCCAGTTCCAGCTGGTGCTGGCCTGCATCATGCGGGCCGTGGATAAGCACGCCGACCTGCTCCGGGAGTCCGCCTCCGACGTGGGCAACGACCACCGTCTGGGCGCGCAGGAAGCGCCTCCCGCCATCATCTCCATCTTCCTGGGCGACCAGCTGGAGAGCCTGGTGCGCCAAATCGTCGGCGGCGATGACGAGTTGTCCACCGACG
>JAJQFX010000155.1 GCA_021200895.1 Clostridiales bacterium
GGCAAAGCGTCATTGAAAAATACTCTCCCGATGAAAATGACCTGCACACCAGAACGCTCCAGCTGGCTCAAATCAGTGAAGATATCTTTTACAGCCATGTTATCCATAAAGACCTCGACGCGATTGTAAAAGATATTCGTACCGCCCATCAACAGGATCACACAACCGCTGATGCTGATATACAAGCTTCCGCAACCGTGGAAGAAGTCCAAGAAATGTTAGATAAAGCCACCCAATATCAGGGAACTCTCAACCAAAAGCGTGCTTACCTGATCTGCGAAATGTTGCACGTAGACTATGATAAGCTTCCGCAGGATGAGCAGGAAGCACTTTCACGGATCAGCCGGAAATCTCCTCTCATGACCAGCGCCATCAGCCAGCGCGGCAAATCCGCCAGCTATCCAAAACAAAGTTCAGGAAAAAAGAACAGAAAAAAATAGGGCAGACAACATCATCTCTGTCGACTGCCCTACATTGGAATTTAATATTGTTTTGTTCAGCTGCCTCAAATAATCTTGAAATATTTTAACGCTTCCATAATGGTTGCCTCTTTCTCTGGTGGGCATTACAGCTATCTTGCATTCTTGGATTTCGGCTTATTATAATTCTCCCGCTCGATAATCCCGTACTTCTGCTTGATCTTCTTCATAACAGCATCTTCATATCTTTTTTCGTGTTCTTAACCGCAACCACATTCTACTGGAATGCGCATCAAGATATTTCTGAGAGGATAATCTCAGATCCTTACAACATAAGATTCATTTTTAATAATGCTCTGATCATGAGTAACAATAATGACCGTTTTGCCTTCTTCATTGAGTTCGTGCAACAACTTCATAACAATATCCCTGTTTTTCTGGTCAAGTGAACCGGTAGGTTCATCTGCCAATACAACAGAGCACTTTTTCATCATAAGGCGAGCCAATGCAACTCTTTGTTGTTCGCCGCCGGAAAGCTGATAAACCTTTTCGTTCACTTCATTTGATAGCCCTACACGGGCAAGCGCTTCTTTCATTGACACAGCGGTGCGGCTTGATTTTTTTATCAATTTCAAGTTTTCTTTTACTGTCTTGTTTTCAAGCAGGGCAAAGTTCTGAAAAAGGAAACCTACCGTATCTGCAAAAAAGCTATTCTTATTTTTCATTCCGGTAATATCTAAGCCATCAATCATAATGCTACCACTGTCCGGCTTTTCAATACCACCGATCATATTGAGCAGGGTACTTTTTCCGCTGCCGCTATCGCCGCTGATTGCAACAAAACTTCCATCCGGTATTTCTAAATTAAAGTTGGAGAAAATTACTTTATCGCCAAACGCTTTATTTAAACCACGAATTATAATCATAAACAGCCTCCTTTCAAGGACTTTGAAATATTTGTCTTTTCAACCCATAGAATATTTATGAAAATGATCGCCATTTCAACTACGGTGAGCAATGCTCCAATCAGCAAAGCAACTCCGACGCTTGCATTAGACATAAAAATCGAGACAATGCAAATCAGTATCACAACAGCTATATTTTCTATGAGATTCACGGAAATAAATCTTTTGTGTCTTTCATAAAAGCTATAACCCAAAACCTTTTTGAGAGAGATTTCCATAGAACTAAGTCTAAATTCCATCTTCACTTCGGATACAATGATAGCTATATCTAACAGTAATACTAACACACAAAGAGAGCTTATAAAGCTAATCAATTTCACGAGGAAACTATGGCTATAAGCGTAATCTTCTCCGACGTTCGTCAGCATAAAATAGTGCGTGCCTAACTGTTCTGAATACTTTTCAGCGGCACTCCGAATGGTGCTTTCATCACTACCATAGATGATTTCGCCGTTAAATGTTTCTGTTGCGATATAGCCACCGTTCAGAGCGACACTTCCGTTTGCTTGATAGATCACGATCGGATTTGTCACGCTCGACAAGCCGTCAACAGCATCTTCTCTGTTCGAGTTGAGATAATAAAACTTTTCTCTGCCGGAATACTCTTTATAAACAACACTTAGGTTTTCTGCATTTTTTACAAGTGAGTCGATTTCCTCTTTTGCAATGTCTTTGTACGATTCCGCATTTCCTCCCTTTGGCACAAAGGCCACGATATCGGCCTTTTCATCCTCCTCGGTAAGCATTTCAGAAAAGCCTTGCAGCATATCTTTGGCATTATGATTGACAAAGATGTAATTGCCCAAATCACCTATTTGACTTGCTATACAGATTACCGGATTTATAGTGTCATATTCGTTCTCATAAAGCTCACTCCAAAATTTACTCTCTGCTGACTCCTCGCCATCTTCAATAAAAAAATACTCATCATCTTCAGATTCCGAAGCAGTTCCAAGAGATATAACGTCGAAATAGTAATCATCATAATGGTTTTCCAAAAGAGTTGAGCTTGTAAGTAAATTGCCTTGAATGCTGCTGAGGTTTGTAGTTATTGTAAAAATCGTCATGGCGGTGGCAGGCACTTTAAGACCATTCAGAAGATAAAGCATACCTTTTTTATCCGAAGCGTTGGCAAAAGCTTTTTTAACATCAAAGCGGGTAAACGCAACATAAGGAATGACGGAAAGAACTGATCCGGCACAATACACTGCCAAAACGAGATGTTCTTCATACGCCCCCGATATAAATTGAGAAACAAGTAGCTTTGCCAAGATAAATGATGCAGCATACGAAAGAATATCAGTTGCTGCGGATTTTAGAGCAATCACAGCAGCATTTTCACCCAAAGAGGCTCGTACAACTACTTCCTTTTGTCTGCGTATTACTTCAACCACATTCAGCATGATCATCAATATGGCAACCAATCCCCAAACAATGAACATCATATCAGTTTCAGTTGATTGCCAATATTCCGGTTGTGTGATGGAATAGTCTTTTGCTAAATCTTGATATGTGGCAAAAATATCATTGTCATCACCAATGTAGCTGATCATGATTTCCTGTCCGCTTCCTGTGTTTTTTGCTTCTTCAAAATCTTTAAATTCTATCACGGTGATTCCGCTCATCAGAGCCGTATATGTTTTTTCCTCAATATCCATCGTGCGTTTAAGACTATCACGGACGACGGCATCGTCACCGTAAATATAAAGCGTTGTTTGATAATTGGAAACTCTCTGGTTAAAAATCGAGAAGATATGAACATTATGCGTTTCGGCCACATCTTCTGCATCGGCTAAAAAAGAATCCATATCGTTATTAGAAGTTGTGTATCTGGACATTAAGTAATAAGCACCATTAAAGTTCCCCAGCTCATTTTGATATATTTCCGCCTGCATCACAAAACCAAAGACTATCGCAATCAACAACAATATATTTCTTACATGCTTCATAAGAAGTTCTCAAACCTCCTTTGACTTGAATATACTTAAATCATACCAAAATATTTTAGCGCCTCTGAAATTGCCTTTTCCTTTTCGGGAGGGCACTTCGGCTGTCTGGCGTTCTCAGATTTCGGTTTATTGTAATTCTCCCGCTCGATAATCCCATACTTCTGCTCAATCTGTGCAATGTACAAAGAGGACACCGACAATCCAGTATGCTCTTTCACATACTCCTTAATCTGTCCGTAGGTAGCACCTTTCTGGAATCCGGACATATCCATATCCTCCAGAGAGAACTCCACCCGCACTTTCTTTGAGTTGATTTCTCCCTTGGAAAGTTGAACAACAGTCTCCACATGCCCCGTCCTCGGAAACATATCCACCGCCGCAACATCCTCCAGCCGATACCCCTTCTCCCCCAGCAGCTTCAAGTCTCTTGCCAGGGTGGCCGGGTCGCAGGAGACGTAGACGATGCGTCCGGGGGCCATCGCCGCCATGGCGTCGATCACCTGACCCTCCAGTCCCTTCCTGGGCGGGTCTACGCAAATCACGTCGGGCCGTATCCCCCGCTTCACCAGCCGCCGAGCCGCCTCGCCTGCGTCGGCGCAGAGGAACTCCACATTGTCGAACCCGTTGCGGACGGCGTTTTCCTTCGCGTCCCGGATGGCGGGGGCCACCACCTCCACGCCGATGGCCCGCTTCGCCTGCCGCGCCATGGCCAGCGTGATGGTGCCGGTGCCGCAGTACAGGTCTACCACTGTCTCCGCTCCGGTCAGCCCGGCGAAGGCCACCGCTTTCTGGTATAGCACCTCCGCCTGGTCCCGGTTGACCTGGAAAAAGGAGGGAACGCCGAGCCGGAAGGTCAGGCCGCAAAGCCGGTCCTCCAGATGGTCCGTCCCCCACAGGGTACGGTAGGAGGAGCCCAAAATCACGTTGGTGTCCGCCGTGTTGGTATTCAGCACGATGCCTACCGTTTTCGGGCAGCCCACGGTCAGGTCATGCACCAGCTCATCCTCGAAGGGCAGGTGCGTTGCGTTGGCCACAACGCAAATCAGCAGCTCCCGCCGCCGGTTGGTGCGCACCAGCAGGTGCCGCATCAGCCCCTGTAAAGTCCCCTCGTCGTAGGCGGAGATGTTGTACTTGTGCATCCACTTGCGGACGATGCGCCCGGCCT
The DNA here is from genome assembly GCA_021200895.1 of Clostridiales bacterium. Lineage (GTDB taxonomy): Bacteria > Bacillota > Clostridia > Oscillospirales > Oscillospiraceae > Onthomonas. The sequence goes on from JAJQFX010000155.1 coordinate 4,499, forward strand.
TGTCCGCCTGGTCGGACTGGATACGGCAAGAGGGGATGTCGATAACGTCATGGCTCCGCTCCCGGTAAAAACCAACGTGAACGCCGTTCTTCGGGTCTCGGGAGATGGGGAAGGCCACCTTGTTCCGGTAGCGCTCCGGCTGGGCCGCGCCCAGCATCTCGCTGACGGTGACCTCAAAGCCGCCGATGCGCCGCAGGGCGTCCTCCACCCGCTGACGCTTATAGACCAGTTCCTCCTCATAGGTCATGTGCCGCAGACGGCAGCCGCCGCATTTGCCGAAGTAGGGGCAGTCCGGCTCCACACGGGCAGGGGAGGGAACCAGCACCCGTTCCGTTTTCGCCCAGGCGGCGGCCTTGCCTACCTTCAAAATCCTGGCCTCCACCGTCTCGCCCCGCAGCGCGCCTTTTACAAAGACGGCGCGCCCGTCGATACGGCCAACGCCGTCCCCATCGCTGGCGTAGCCGTCGATAGTCAGGGTGCAAATTTGGTTTTTCATCAGCTCTGCCATGATGGATTCCCTCTTTCGTGGAGTTTATGAGAACGAAACCGTATATCGCCGTTTTGCGCGGTTCCGATTTTGCTTGTTTCTGCTTTTAGCAAAGGAGGGCCAAATCCAGCGTGACAGGCACGCTGTTTTGCGGTATACTGCTGTCAGAGGTTCCCGCTGTGCTGACGCGCACAAGCTTGGAAGGAGGCCCATATGTCCAAGGAGTACGCCTATTTTTCCCACCGCAGCTGCGAATATTTCCCCTGCCACCCGGGGGCGGACCCGGAAAATTTCAACTGCCTGTTCTGCTACTGCCCCCTCTATCTGCTGGGGAACCGGTGCGGCGGCGCGTTCACCTACCTGGCAAGCGGCGTGAAGGATTGCAGCGCCTGCCTGTATCCCCACCAGCGGGAACACTACGATGCCATCGTCGCCCGGTATAGAGAAATCGTTGCCGCCATGCCCCGCCCGGACAGGGAGGGGAAGCCGTAACCGGACTGCCCCTCTGTTTGCGGCCCATACTCCTAAAAAGCGGCGAGGAATCCTCCCCGCCGCTTTGCAGCTTATGCAGTTCTGTTTGTGTGGGACGGCGGAGCCGTTTACCAGCGCACCAGACAGGCCGCGCTGGACAGGCCGCCGCCGAAAGCGGCCATGGCAATCAGGTCGCCGGGCTGGAACCGGCCCGCCCGGTTCCACTCGTCCAGCACCAGCGGGATGCTGGCGGCGGAGGTGTTGCCGTACTTCTGGATGTTGACACAGAAGTGGTCGGCGGGGATGTCCTTCATCCGGCGGGCCGCGCCGTCAATGATGCGCTTGTTGGCCTGATGGGGGATGACCCAGTCCACATCGCTCTGCTTCAGCCCGGCCTTCTCCACCACCTCGGCGATGCGCTTGGGGAAGTTGCTGACGGCGAACTTGTAGGTCTCCTGCCCGTTCATATGCATCAGCGGCTCCTTCTCCTGGCGGTCATACCAGGGGGAGATGCCCTTCTTGGTGGGGATGGCGATGACATCGTCTCCGCCCTGCACCTGAAAGACGGAGGTAATATAGTTGTCCCCCGGCTCCAGCACAACGGCGGCAGCCCCGTCGCCAAACAGGACGCAGGTGGAGCGCTCGTGCCAGTTCAGAATGCGGCTCATACTCTCCGCGCCAATGACCAGCATTTTCCGGATGCCGCCCTTGCAGAAGAAGGCGGCGGCGGTGTCCATCAGATAAATCCAGGCGGTGCAGGCGGCGTTCAGGTCGAGGCAGGGGCACTGTGCCCCCAAGTTGTGCTGCACCATGCAGGCCACGGAGGGGCTGACATATTCACCGCTGACGGTGGCGCAGAGAATCATGTCGATTTCACTGACATCCGCTCCGGCGTTCTCCAGGGCGGCCTGGGCAGCCTTGGTGGCCAACTCAGAGGTGGTCTCGTTCGTCACGACATGGCGCTGCTCAATGCCGCTGCGGCTGCGGATCCACTCGTCAGAGGTGTCCAGAAACAGGGTCAGGTCGTCATTTGTCACAATATGCTCCGGCACATAGCTCCCAGTGCCAACGATTTTAAAGCTCATGGTGAAACTCCTTTATGATTCCAATGCTGCAAGAAGCAGGGTTCAGTCACTCATACACAGCTATTTTACCAGACATTCACGCCGCTGTCAATTTATCTTTTCGTGAAATCATCGGTTTCCGGCATCTGGCCGCCCAAAGCGGCGCAGACCTGGGGCAGCAGCCCCTCCATGGCCTCCATCACCTGGGAAATGCCCGACTTGGAGAGACCGTCATAATGAATGCCGCAGGACACCGCCACAGTCCGACCGGTCAATGCGGCCAGGGCTGTGGCGTATCGGTCGCCGACGTAATCATCCTTGTGGGTGGGGAGGACGAGTTTCTCCAAACATACCCCGCCCCCCAAATCCGGGCGGGCCACGCTGACGCTGCCCACATGGGGGGTGTCTCCGCCGGAAATCAGCACGTTCCAGTCCAGCCCTGTCGGGAGCAGTTCCACCGTGATGGCTTTTGACAGGACAACGGTTTCAAAGTGCAGCGAGTTCATGGTTGGAGCCCCTCCCAGTGGTAGGCGTCCTCCGGCTCCACCCCGAACTGGGCCAGGATTTTCCGCACAATATGGGCGTTCATATCCTCCAGGCTTCGGGGGTGCTGGTAGTAGCTGAGAACAGGGGGGAGGATCACCGCCCCCATCTGGGACAATTCGTAGAGGTTCCGCAGGTGCAGCGTGGAGAGGGGACACTCCCTGGGCACCAGCACCAGTTTCCGCCGCTCCTTCAGCGTCACGTCGGCGGCCCGGAGGAGCAGGGTATCGCCATAGCCGGAGTGGATGCCCGCCACGGTTTTCATGCTGCACGGCACCACCACCATCCCCTCCGAGGCGAAGGTGCCGCTGGCGGGGCCGTCCCCGATGCTGTGGTTGTCATACACCCGGTCGGCCAGCGCCCCCAGTTCCCCGGCGGTGATGCCGCACTCCTGGGCCAGGGTCAGTTCTGCGCCGTGGGTGATGATGAGATGGCTTTCCAGCGGGGTGCTTTTCAGAGCCCGGAGGAGGGCGACGGCCAGCGGCGCGCCGGAAGCGCCGCTGACCCCTACCACAAGGCGTTTGGGCTGCTGCATGGAGCCACTTCCTTTCTCTTTCTATCGTAAACAACACGAACCCCGGCAGCTTGCCGAGGCTCGTATGCGATTCTTTGATTGGCTGCGATTCAGACGCTTTCCACAGGGGTGGTGCCGTAGACCTGCTCCACCAGCCGCAGAGCGTCGGTGGCGTAGTGGGCGGCCACCAGCAGGGAGATGTCCACCTCCGAGGTGGTGATCAGCTCCATCTGAATCCCCGCCCCGCTGAGGGTGGAGAACACGTCCGCCGCCACGCCGGGGCAGTGGAACATACCGGTGTCAAAGAAGCCCAGCTTGCAGTTGCCGGGCAACGCCTCCGGCTTGATGGAGGGATGCTCCTTCCGCAGGCCGCCCAGAATGGTCAGGGCGTCCCCCAGGGAGTCGTCGGAGATAGTGAAACTCAGGCGAATCTCCCCGCCCTGAGGCGCGGTCTGGGAAATCATGTCCACGTCCACCTGGGCCTGAGCGAAGGCGGACAGCACGCTGGCCACCACTGCGCTGTCACAGGGCAGGTCGGCCAGGGTGATGAGGGTGATGTTGTTGGCGTAAGTGATTTTGGAAATTGCTGCGCTCATCTGTTATTCATCCTTTCCGGAGGCTGCCACCAGCTGGCTCATGTTGTACAGGCCGGGCGCGGAGACCGCCGCCATGTACTTGGCGGCTTTCACAGCGCCGTTGGCGAAAATCTCCCGGCTCATGGCAGTGTGCTTGATTTCAATGACCTCGTCCCGTCCGGCGAAAATCACCTCATGGACGCCCACGATGGTGCCGCCCCGAACGGAGCTGATGCCGATTTCGTTCTTGGGGCGGGCCTCCCGCCGGTCGTGACGGCCATAGTTGTAGGCGGCGTCGTAATTGAGGGCCTCCTGGGCGGCGTCGGCGATCATCAGGGCGGTGCCGGAGGGGGCGTCCACCTTGCGGTTGTGGTGCCGCTCCACGATTTCAATGTCGTAGCTGTCCCCCAGCACGGCGGCGGCCTGCTTCACCAGCTCCAGCAGCACGTTGATGCCCAGAGACATATTGGCGCTGCGGAACACGGGGATTTGCTTGGCGGCCTCGTCGATTTGGGTCAGCTGCTCGTCAGAGTAGCCGGTGGTGGCCAGCACCACAGGCACCTTCCGCTCCAGGCAGTAGGCCAGCAGGTCGTCCAGCGCCTTGGGGGAGGAGAAGTCAATGACGCAGTCCGCCGGGCCGCTGTAGTTGGACGGGACGGCGTATACCGGATAGGCCCGGCTGGCGGGGTTCACATCGAAGCCAGCCGCCACAGAGAGCTCCGGGTCGGCGGCGCAGATCTGCTCCACCACCTGGCCCATCTTGCCGTTGCAGCCGGAGATGACGATTTGAAGCATCTTTCGTACCCTCCTCTTTAAGCGTCCAGCAGACCGGCCTTGACCAGGGCCGCCCGCAGCTTTTCGGTATGTTCTTCGGTCATGGCGCAGAGCGGCATCCGCAGGATGCCCACGTCCTTGCCCATCATGTTCAGGGCGGTCTTGACGGGGATGGGGTTCGTCTCCATAAACAGTGCGTCGGACAGGGGGACGACCTCCTGGGTCTGCACCAGGGCGGCCTCGGCATAGTTCCCCTCCAGGCACAGGTGGCTGAGCTGTACCATCAGTTCCGGCGCCACGTTGGACACCACCGAGATGACCCCCTTGCCGCCTAAGGCCATCAGGGGCACCACCTGGCCGTCCTCACCGGACCAGATGTTGAACTCGTCTCCGCACAGCATCCGGGTGTGGGCAATCAGGTCGAAGTTGCCGGAGGCTTCCTTCACGCCGTTTATCATGGGGTGTTTGGAGAGGGCGGCGTAGGTCTCGGCGATGAAGCTCAGGCCGGTGCGGCTGGGGACGTTGTAGCAGATGATGGGGGTGTGTACCCGGTCGGCCAGGTAGGTGTAATGCTCCACCAGGCCCTTCTGGGTGGTCTTGTTGTAGTAGGGGGTGACGATGAGCAGGCCGTCCGCCCCGCAGGATTCCGCGTACAGGCTCAGCTCCAGGGCGGTGGCGGTGCAGTTGGAGCCCGTACCGGCCAGCACCTTGCAGCGGTGGTTCACCGTCTCGCAGCAGAAGCGGATGGCCTCCTTATGCTCCTCCATGGTCATGGTGGAGCCCTCGCCGGTGGTGCCGCAGATGCAGATGCAGTCGGTACCGGCGGCGATTTGCCATTCGATCAGCTCCGCCAGCTTGGGATAGTCCACGCCGGTGGCTGTGAACGGGGTGACGATGGCGACGCAAGCGCCGGTGAAAATGGGAGTTTTCATAGCATCAGAACCTTTCTCATACAATGCGCCCGGGTGGGCTGGTCGCCCCTGTGGGGCGGAGTTGGTGGCTGTTGGCTATTTTGGGGTTGGTGGCTGGAATCGCCGGGGTTTCCCTGACTGCCGGGGGGGCGGTTTCCGCCGCCTCAGTAGGGGCGGCTCCTGGCCGCCTGAACGTCCGTTTCCCCGTTCCAGTAGGGGCGCACAGTGTGCGCCCGCCCCCTTCCCGCCTTAGACAAGGGTGGAGGAAGGAACTGTGGTTCTTCCTAACTGGGGGCCGTTCGTTCCTTAGATATGGTTCTTTGAAGGAACAACGGCTTGCCCTCCCGGCGGGCCCCATTTCTTGCTCCGCCAAGAAATGGGGGAAAGAA
>JAJQFX010000080.1 GCA_021200895.1 Clostridiales bacterium
GAAAAGCGTACTCCTCAAACTGATGCATCAGCATCCCCATCCAGCTGAAAATCAGGATGACCCGGAGCCTGTCCAGGTGGTAGCAGCCCCACAGCCCCATGACAAAGGCCAGCAGCACGAAAAGGACGCCGCCGATATAATACCAGTTTCTCCTCCAAAACTTCATTTGATGAACCTCCTACAGAGCATAATGTTGACAAATCTCTGCGATTCCATTATAATAGACGCAGATGGTTAAAGTCAACAGACTGTTGGCATTAAAATGTTTTGTGCGCAACATCATTTCACTTATCTGTGTTAAAGTCAACAGTTATCAAAAATTTGTCGAGGTGAATCAAAGGGATGGAAAATCAAAGGGTACGCATCAGCAAAACCATGCTGAAAACGGGACTGCTCAAGCTGCTGCGGGAAAAGCCGCTGAGCCAAATCACGGTCTATGAACTTTGTAAGGTGTCGGAAATCAACCGCACCACGTTCTATAAATACTACGGAAGCCAGGAGGAACTGCTCTGCGAAATCGAATCAGACTTCCTCCGTCAACTGGACGAGGAGTTAAAACAGGTCATCACCCAAAATAGCAACGCCCTGCTGCTGATTTTGCAGCACTTGTACGACCAGCGGGAGCTGTTCTGCTTCCTGGTTCGCTCCGCCCCCACACAGGAGTTCGCTGCGCACCTGTTCTCCATCCCCAGCATCGGCATTATTTTTCAGAATATGGTCGATGAGAGCAGCTATTCGGAGACGGAGGTGAAGTACATCCGCCAATTCGTCTTTCAGGGCACCTTTTCCGTCCTCTATGACTGGCTGAACAGTGAAAACCCGGAACCGGTGGAGAAAATCGCCGACGTGCTGGGGCTGCTGAAAAGCAAATTGTAACCGCCTCTGAGCGTAAAAAATCCCGGCAGGCCGCCACGATTTCTGTGGCGGCCTGCCGGTTTTTCTGAGAGGTGGATGCGTTCACAGCCTCTTAGCTGCTTCTTCTGCGCTTATACAGCACCAGAAGGATACCGCCACAGAGGGCTAGGCCGCCTACGCTATACGTCCAGGCGCCCGCGCCGCCGGTGGAGGGCAGGTTGTACCGTTCGATATAGGTATTCGTCACGGTGAACCCTGTCGCTGCATCTCCGGTGACTTCGGAGACATAGTATTTTACCTCTACCTCCTCGATGGTGTACTTGATTTCCTTGCCGCCAGAGTATTTGTCCAGGCCCGTCCAGGTGTAGGCCCAGGAATTGCTGCTGTCCAGCGTCGTTTGCCTGCCGCACTCTGTGCCATTCGCTTTCAGCACGACGGTCACGCCTCCAGGCCGGTCGGATGTATTATCCTCATCGCCGACCCAGACCTTATTGACGGAGACATCCACATAGTCCACCTTGTTGATGACACCGATGGTGCCGGAGGTGATGCCGCCGTTATTGGTGTAGGTGGTGACGTAGTTCCCCTGCGTGACCTCCTGCACATAGTAGGTGTAGGTATAGGTCACGCCGCCTTCTGTGCCTGTTTTCGGCAAGTTCTCCCAGGTGGCTGTCCAACCGTCAGACGCTGTTACTTTGACCGCACTGCCATAGGCTACCGTGGTGTCATACTCTGTCCCATCGGCATCCTTGACCTGATACAGTTGAAGCTGCACGCCAGTGGGGGCTACCGCAGCGATTTCCGCATCAGTGAGGGCCACGTTGCTGCTGTTATACCAGTTCTTCACCGCGGTGATGGTGGTGGGTTCATCGCCAACGACCACGCTGCGGCTGTTCTTCAGCGACCCAAAGGTGATGCTGCCGTAGCCAATCGTCTCAGTCTCAGACCCAGTCCCGCCCGGCTTAGTCACCATAATGCTGTCCCCGCTGTTGTTAAGGCCGGTGGCCGATATATAGGCGTTCTCATCCGTTTCGCCGTCATCGGTGAAGATGATGTAATAAACTTCATCCGCCACCGCGTAGCCGTTGGGGGCGCTGGTCTCCTCCAGGCGATACAGGGGTGTCCGGCTTCACCGTAACGCTGGAATTATCCACGTTGCCAAAATACGTAGTCTGGCTCTTAGAAACAACCAACTCTATCTGGCCGTTCGTACCCGTGGTCAGGGTGACATACTCCTTCCAGGTTCCGCTCGTGGTATCGTAGGCGTACAGGGTGAATACGGCGTTCTCCAGCAGGATTCCGGCGTTGGTGCTGTCCTGCTTGCTGACGACCACCTTGCCCTGGGACACACTGGCTCCACTGCTGCCCGTTGTAATGGTCACAGTGTCCTCGCTTTTGGTGTTCGTTCCAGAGGCTACCGTGTTTGAGACGGACACTGAATTTGCGGTTCCAATGTCCACCTGGTAGGTATACACCAGGAGGAACGCCATCTCATCCGGGAGGGTAAAGGTGACCGTGTTGGTGGCGCTGTCATACGAGTACGACCAGAGGCTGCTGCCCACTTCCGTCAGCGTGGTCAAGTCCACGCTCCCATAGGATTTGGAACTCGTGTAATCACCATAGGTCTCATAGTCGTAATAGTAGTAGTACAGCTTCACCGAGGTGTAATCCAGCGTCGCCGTCGCGCCGCTTGGAAGGGTCAGCTTATCTTGCAGGATGATTTCATCAGAGGTATCACTCAAATCCTCCGCGCCGGGGTTGACCAGCAGGCGATAGGCGACATCATAGGTGCCGTCCGAATTTGGCGTTGCTGATACAGAACCGGTCTTTTCCAGCTGGCTGGTATCACGGTTGACCGTGACGCTGATATCCGCCGTCAGAGCGCCCCAGGAGGCGGTGTTGATATAGGTTTTGCTGCTATTGGCCGCATCATCCCAGTAGGAATCCCCGGCGATGGAAACCGAGTAGTAAATGTAAAGGGAATACCCCTCCGTTGCGCTGGATGTGAGGCCGCTGTTATATCCGCCATCGATGGTAATGGTCAGGAGGGTCGTGCCGTCGCTCTGCTTCTCCGTGGCATAGCTAACGTCAGTATAGTCTTTCCATCCAGGAAATAGGGACACATACACCTTTTCCTCCGCCAGTTCCACGCCCTCCGGCAAATAGTCCGTGACCGTGATCGCACTGTCCATCCCCGGGTCGGTGGTCAGTATCAGCCGATAGTAGATGCGATCCGTATCAGAACCCAGCGTATAGCTTTGATTTGCATCCGTATAGTTTTCGTTCGTGCTGCTGGTCTTTGCCGCCTTCTTGATGGTGCCCGCAGGCGTAAAGGTCACTGTGGGGGTGGAAGTGGCTCCCAGGGTGCTGGACGTTGCCGCGTTGGAGAAGGTATAGGTGTAACCCGCCGCCGCGCCGCTGTAATCGGCTATGGTGGAATAGACCAGCTCGACCTTGTAGAGGTAGCAGGTGCTGTCCGGGTCAGTGGCGCTGTAATAGGTGCAGTTCGACGTATCCACCGTGATGGCGAAGCTGGTCACATGAGCGTCGCTGTCCGTGACGATGTTACCACTCTCGTCATAGTAAACAACGGAGACCTCGCCGCCCTCCGTCAGGAACTCGGAGTAGGTCAGCGTTCTACTCTTTGCGTCCGTCACGCCCTGCAACTGGATAGTGACCGTCAGGTTACTCTCAATCTCCGATTGTAGGGTGGACAGGAGGGCATAGTGGCTGCCGGAAACCGTCACGGCATTCCCGTCCGCGTCCTCTCCCACCGCCTGGGCGATGGTGTCCGTCAGGGTCTCCGAGGTCTGGCCGGTGGGTACCGTCTCCGTGATTTTCCAGCTATAGGTCGCGCCGCTGGAACTGCTGGTGCTGCCAGAGGCGTTATAGGTCTTGCTGATGGTTCCGCGTCCTACGCCCCTGCTTCTTGTTACGCCATAATACACATCCTTCGTGTAGATGAACGCCTGGTTCGTAGCAGTGCCAGAGGCGCCTGGCGTTACCTCCATGGTGTAGGTGATCGTAAAGTGTCCGTTCAGCTCCTCTGTCGTCCAGTCGCTCGTGCTAAAGGTGTAACCGCTCTCGCCGCTTTGGTACTGGCTGGCCGTCACGAAGAAGTCGCTTGCGCTAATGGTCATTGATTTCCCAGTGACGGCAGATGTGATGATGATGTCGCCCACCAGGGCGCTGGCATCCATGTACGTCCCCAGAACATCCCCCAGCTTGTAGCCCGCCATATTATAGGTGCCGTATTCATTGACCTCGATAGTCCAGGTGATGGTATTTGTCTCGGCGTTATATTTGCTGCCCTTATCTATCACCTCATATTGCACCTGCTTGCTTTCGGTGTCCTGGTCATTGTTGCTGCTGTCTATGGCAGCCACCGTGTTGGATACCGTCTTTGTGCCGTCCGCATCTTTCCGCGCAATATTGACTTTAGTATTGTAGCTCAGCTCATAATAGGAGCCTGCCTCCAACTCCGGCAGGTCGGAGATGACCAGTGTAGGCTTATATGTCGCCTTTCCTCTTACCGCCTTATATTTCGCCAGGGCTTCCTCCGTCTCATTATTCCAGTTATCCGTATAAGTAACCGTATACTGCGACAAATCCACCGCTGTTTTGTTACCGCTGGCATCAACCACATACAGCACCACAGAACTTTCGTCATACCAGGAGCCGGGCCAATCCTGCCCGTACTGGTTGCGATTATCGGTCAGCGTATCGGTGATGGTCACCGTCCCGTTGGTGCCGAGGGTGGTGCTGACCTTTACCGTGTAGGAGATGTAGCCCATGGAGACGTCGCTCGTTACGGCCAGATTGCTGTAGTCCGCAGTCTTATCTACGCTGAGGTCTGAGGTGGTTTTATTTGCGTCAATTACGATTTCGTAATTGCCTATCTTAGTGGTGCTGTTTTCCCCCGTGTTCTCCACGCTGGCCGTGCCAGTCCAGGTCACGGTGCCGCTAAAGGCGTTTTCTGTGTCGTATTCGTTATCATAGGTCAGTGTCAAAATCCAGTCGCCGCTGGCGTTCTGCGTAATCGTATAGGTTCCGGCCTTTTTACCGCTGCTGTCGTATATGACGCCGTCAGTGACTTCCGCAGAGGGCGCAAGGGTGCTGGGGATGGTATAGGTCAGGGTCTTGCCTGTTATACCGTCCGGCACATCATAGTCTAAAGTGACCTGAACCTGATCCCCCTCATTCACATTTAGGCTTGTCACAGACACCCAATTATTATCCACCAGCTTCTTGACGCTCACGTTGGTGATAAAGCCCTCCAACTCGGTGCTGGTGCTGAGTTCGTTTGAGCCGCCCTCCTCGCTGGCGGTGGCAATCAGGTTCTCCTCCGGGTCAACGCTGGCGACGGTGAGCAGATTGCCCCCCATAGGCGGTTCAACGGTGGCAGAACTGAGGGATTCGCCCTCCTCCGCGCTGCCGGAATCGCCGCTGCCGTCCGAATCATCAGAATCGCCTGTGCCGTCCGAATCGTCAGAATCGCCTGTGCCGTCCGAATCGGTATCGTCCGCCTCCTCGCCCTCCTGCTCCGGCAGAAGGCCGTAGCCCACGATGGCGCTGCTGCTGAGGGCGTAGGTGTTTTCCGCCACAACGTCGCCATCGGCGGTGGCGTAGTCCCCCTCTATGACGGTCAGGCTGCCGCCGTCCTCATCGACTTCGGTGACGATGCCAACGGTGTCAATGGTTCCGTCTCCGTCCGCGTCAAGGAACACCAGGTCGCCGGGGAGGGGCGTGCCGTCCTCCGCGCCCTCGTACAGCCCCGCCTCGCTCAGTGTCACCGACCAGGCATACGCGCCGGTGCCCTCCGGGAAGCCCTCCTGGCTCACGCCCGCACACCGCAGGCAGAAGGAGGCGAACATGGCGGCCCAATCGCCGTACTCATTCCCGGCCCAGGCCCCATAGCGGGTATAGCCCTTGCGGGTCACGCCGTCCTCGGCCAGGGTAAAGTTGGCTGTGCTTTCCGTATAGCCCAGCTGACTCTCAGCGATGGCCACCACGTCGGTGGCCCACACGGCAAGGTGGCCTTCCAGTCGTCAGCGGTCTCCACGTCGGCGGTCTCGTCGGTGAGACATTCCACGGTATGGGTGTGCTCCTCCAGGGTGCAGACCAGCTGCGTCTCATAGCAGTCCTCCGTATGGGTGTGGCCCTCGGATTCCTCCAGGGTGCAGACCAGCACCTGCTCCGTCTCGTAGCAGTCCTCCGTGTGGGTGTGGCCTTCGGATTCCTCCAGGGCGCAAATCAGCTCGCCCTCCTCATTGTAGCAATCCGCAGTATGGGTATGGCCCTCGGATTCCTCCAATTCGCAGGTCAGCACGGTCTGCGTTTCATAACAATCCTCTGTATGGGTGTGGCCCTCGGTCTCCTCCAGGGTGCAGACCAACGCGGTTTCATAACAGTCTTCGGTGTGGGCATGCTCCTCCAGGCCGCAATAGACCACGTTGGACGCTGCCGCGCCGGTGAGGTGCAGCTGCCAGTAGACCCCTGTTCCGACCACCAGCGCCAGCGCCAGCAGCACGCAGGTCAGCCGACGGCGCATCTGGTGGGCCTTTTTAAATTGATCAAGATAGCTTTTCACTAAAGTTTCCATTCCGCTACCTCCTCCCGCATCTGCGCAGCAAATGGCAGGTTTGTTGGCTGAGTTCCTCAGCATTCAGGTGCATCGATTCCCTCGTTTTTACGCCCACAGCCGTCTTTCCGCCGCCCAGACACATACAGACACCAGCCGATGGCAAACGTCACCACGCCGCCAACTGCCAGCACAGGCGCTGGCCAGTTGAGCTGCCCGGTCTGGGGCAAAGTCGTGTCAGAGGATGCGGTGGTCGTTGTTGTGGTGGTGGTTGTGGTCGTTGTGGTGGTCGTGGCGGCGGTGAGTTCCACCTTTGGGCTGGCATCCACCGCATAGACCCAGGCATCCCCCCTCGGCATAGGGCACAGTCACCAGGAAGGGGGAGAAGCTGTTATAGCCGGTGGACTGGCCGGTCTGCACCACCAGGTACAGCCCCAGCGCCAGTGTGTCAAAGCGAGCCGTGCCGTCTGCGCCGAGGGCGGCGGTTGTGCCGCCAATGCCGCTGGCCGCCACATAGTCCGCCAGCGATGCGGCCAGGGAGGTGTCCTCCACGTCCAGCGTCTCGGTGCAGCCGGAGAACGCCTCCGTGTAACGATAGGCCATATCGCCGTCCTCCAGGCAGAGCGCCGCTACCTGATAGAGGGTCACGGCCCCATCCGTCACGGCGTTGCCGTCTCCGTCCTCCAGAGTCAGGCGCACAGAGCCGGTCTGGGTAAAATCCAGGGTCGCGCTGTCCGCCGCGGCGCAGGCAACCGCGCCAAGTCCGCAGGTCATTGTGACGATGAGCGCCAGGGCCAGCACATATCGAACCGCTTTCCAACAAACGTTCATGCGAATCCTCCTAACTCCTCTTTTTCCTCCTGGTGACGACTAGCAGCCAAATCAGCAGCGCCACCAGGATCAGCGCAGCCAGCACCGACGCCACGGTGAAGGTGTCGATTTTGTACGCCTCGGCGGTCACGCGGAGGATGGGTTCATCCGTCGTCTCTATCCGCACGCCCCGCACCAGCAGGCGGTGGGTATTGATGCCGTAGGGCGTGCAGGTCATCAGGGTGCAGTAGTCCTTCCCCTCCTGGACGCACAGGTTTTTCAGGTCGTCCGGCTCGACGATGGCAATTTGGTCTACCTCATAGGTCAGCACCCTGTCCAGCACGGTGATGGTGAAGGTGTCCCCCACCTCCAAATCGTCCAGGTTGGTGAACAGCAGCGCGCTGGGCAGGCCCCGGTGGGCGGAGATGACCGCGTGGGTGCTCTCGCCGCCCACCGGCAGGCTGGTACCCTCCAGGTGCCCCGCGCCCACTTGTAGGACGTTGACATCGGTGCCATGGTAAATGGGAAGCTGCACGTCTATCTTCTCGATGGTGATGTAGCCCATGACGCCGGTGCCGGTGATGTCCAGAATGTCCCAATAGTCCTCGTCCACCAGGTCGGGGTGGGAGATGGCGGTGGCGGAGCCGACGGCGTTCAGGGCCTCGTTATACGCCTCCGCCGCCTGGAACCAGGCGCTGTAATCCTCCTCGGTCATATCGTCCACAGCCGAATCATAGGTGGACACGATTTGGGTCGTGACCCGGTGGTTCCACCAGTTGCTCACCGTGGGATAGAGCAGCACGGCCAGCCCTACGAAAAATGCGGCAATCAGGAGCGCGGTAGACCGGGAGCCGTTTTCCTTCCGTTTCATCTGATTCATGCTCAATGGGCCTCTCCCTGCCGCCGCCCGACCCGACCGGGGCCGGGCGGACAGGTATGGTATCGGAACTGTTCGCTGTTAGCCGTTCGCAGCCGACAGCGGCCCTCAGTCGCCCATGCGCTTGCGGGTGATGAGCAGAACCACCGCGCCGACCACCAACACGCCGCCCACGACGTAGAAGATGGTGGTGCCGATGCCGCCGGTGGAGGGCATGGCGACACCTGCCTTGTTCACAATGGTGGCTTGGATGATGCCGGTATCTGCGGTAGCGGTCAGGTCTTTGGTCGTCCCTTCCACTTCGGCGGTGGCAGACAGCGTATTGATGGAGTTATAATCCTGGGTCAGGTCGGTGTCGCTAGTGAGCTGGTTATAGTTGGCGGTGATAACGAGTTTAACGTCGCTGGTCAGCTTATTGTAGCCGGTGGGGGCGGCAGTCTCGGTCAGGTAGTAGGTACCAGCGTCCAGGCCGGTAATGGTGATTTTGCCGCTCGAATCAGAGGTCAGTACAGTAGCGTCAGCCTCCGTCGTCGTCCAGGTGATTGCTCCGGTGGTGGAGTTAATTACGGCGTATTCCTTCTCGGGAGTGCTGTCACTGGAATAACGATACAGCTTGAACTTTGCGCCTTCCAGCGGGGTGGGAGTGGTCTCGCCGTCTGTCTTGGTCACGTCCAGTTTATAAGTCCAGGTGTAGACAGTGTCCTTCACGGTGGTACCGGTACCAGACCCGTTGGGGTTGTTGGAATATCTCAGGGAAACCTCGTTGGAGTTGCCGGTGCTGCCAATAACGGCATTCTTGTTCAGGGTGGCCTGGAACTCAACGGCGATGATGGAACTCGCGGTGACGGTGATGGTATTGCCGTCTCCATCTTTTAGCGCATTGGTGTCGGTGATGGAGATGGTGATGGCGGTGCCGGTGGTCGCATTATAGGTTCCGATGGTCGCAGTATACCCGGAGGCGACCGTGGTGCCGGTAATCGTCGAATCACCCGTCACGGTGCTGTCCACACCCTCAACGTACCTGTAGGCCAGATATTTTTCATAGTCGCTTCCGCTGTCAAATACTTTGACGACCACGGAGTTAGCCGTGTAGGTCAGCCCCGCCGACAGTTCATCGTTAAAGGTCAGCGCGTAGGTGGTGTAGTCCGCATAGTTGCTGGGCAAGGTGGCCGCCAGGTAATAGGTCACGGTGTCGCCGATGTTCACGTCCAGGTCGCTGACCGCCTTATCTACCGTAGGCACGTCGGACTTATCATTGGCGGTGACGGATGCGCTGTCCGCAACGGCCAGGATGTAATTCGTGTATGCGCCGTCCGTGGGGACGGTGGTGGTCTGAATCAGGTAATAGCCGGAGTTGTTGACCGTAATGCTGTAGGGGGAGGTGGTGCCGGATGTCGTCCCGGTGCCGGTGATATACTTCGCAATCACTTCGGCAAACGCCTCAGCGACGGCGCTGTTGCTACTATACCCTGCCAGCACTGCCGCCACATCGGCAGCAGAAGTCAGGGCAGTACCGTTATTTTTGAAGGGATAACTGCTGCCCTCTGCTATGGTCGCTAATTCTTCATAGAGGGTGGAGAACTGAGTTTGGTCGATATTGCTGCCCCATGTGATGTCAACCAGCACTGTCTTGCTGTCATAAGTTGACACATCGCCTGCGAAAATCTGGTAGGCGGTGTACTGATAGCCGTCGGTAGTGTTGCCTTCAATACTGATTTTGTAGCTGCCGGAGGTTGCAAACGCGGTGCAGGTCAGTCCGAGGGCCATGACCAGGGCCAGCAGGACGCTGGTGAGCTTTTTCAGGGTTTTCATGTTCATTCTCCTTTACGCAAAGTTTGGTTGGAAGGGTCTGGGTGTTGCCTGGGTACAGTGTGAGGTCGGGAT
>JAJQFX010000212.1 GCA_021200895.1 Clostridiales bacterium
TGATGTTGAAGACAACGGCGGTCTCGGAGTTGAGGCCCAGCTCCTTGTAGTTCTCCACCTTGGCCTTGGAGGCGTTGTAGACCACGAAGTCGGGCTCGAAGTTCGCCAGCTCCTCCTCGGTGGGGACGATGAACATATTCTTGATGAAGTGAGCCTGCCAGGCCACCTCCACGATGAAGCGGATAGCCATGCGGGTGTCCTTATTGGCGCCGCAGAACGCATCCACCACATACAGCTTCTTGTTGGACAGCTCCTCCTGAGCAATCTTCTTCACGGCAGCCCAGGTCTCCTCGGAAGCGGGATGGTTGTCATTGGGATACTCAGGGGTGGTCCACCACACGGTGTCCTTGGAGTTCTCGTCCACGACGATGAACTTGTCCTTGGGGGAGCGGCCGGTGTAAACGCCGGTCATGACGTTGACGGCGCCCAGTTCGCTGACCTGGCCCTTGTCATAGCCTTCCAGCTTCGGATCGGTCTCATCCTCAAACAGCAGCTCATAGGACGGGTTGTAAACAACCTCGGTTGTCCCGGTGATTCCATACTTAGTAAAATCAATCTTTGCCATAGTTTAGTCTAACCTCCTGCATTGATGGTGAAAGTATTGTTCAGGCCAGATGGCCCAAACAGATTCCTCGCTCTTCAATTATGACAGTTCAAGGGGGAAAAGTCAAGAGGAATGGACCGTTTTCCCTCGAAAATCAATTTTACCAAAAGATTGTGGCAAATGCGAGAAATAGGGGGACCGTGCGGCAGGCGGCGGTTCCCGTCAGGTGGCCGCCTCCGCCAGGGAACAGCGGAAGGAAAACAGCGTCTTGCATATCCAAATTGCCGTCACCATCCCAGTCAGCACCACCGCAAAGGCGGCTGCTGTCCAGTCCTCCCAGGGCAGGGACAGGAGGGACAGAGTAGCGGCCACGGTGTACACCGTCCGGAGGGTCAGCAGCTTTCCCTCCTGGGGGCAGGCGTATTTTCCCGCGATGCGGGACAGGTCGGTGAGGAGCTGGAAGTGGAAGTACAGCTCCACCACCCCCGCCAGGATAGTGAGGAGGTAGCTGTCCACCGTCACCCCGTACAGGGCGGCCAGCCACCTTGCCCCCTCCCACAGGGCCAGGACGATGCCCAGGGGCCGCAGCAGCTTTGCGGACGGCTCCTCCTCCCCGAAGGCGGGGAGGGCCTGCAAAATCAGCAGATAGCCCAGCCAGCCCGGCAGGATGTCCAGCGTGCCCAGGTTCAGGTCAATGCGAATCAGCAGGTATCCCCAGGCCGTCAGCTTTGCGGCGGCGGCCAGCCTTTCCCGGTTCGTCATTGCTCCACCTCCTCCAGGGTCAGAATCTCCCGGACTTCCCCGTCCCAGCAGGTTTGGACGCAGAGCGCCTCGGGCAGGGCGTCCGCTCCCTCCAGGGTGAGGACGCCGGAGGAACAGAGCGTGGCCTCCAGCTGGGACAGCGTCTGGGCCTCCAGGCTCCAGCCCCCGCTGCTGCTGCCGACAGCGCTGACACCATCCTCCTCATCCATCAGAGCCAACAGGTCGCCCAGCATTTCCTCCGACTCATCCGTAATCGGGGACGGGCCATACAGGACGCCCACGGTCTGGCTGGGGCCGTCCTCCGGGTAGGTATAGGTCAAGGTCAGCCTGGCCTCCACGGAGGCAAAGGCCGCATCCGGCTTCAGCGTCTCGTCAAAGGCGGCGCTGCTGCTCCAGGCGGAAATATTGTCTGTGGGGCTGATTTCGTTGTCCACCTCGCAGAACACGCAGGCGGACAGGGTGACGGAGCCGCTCTCCCCGGAGGCTTCGTAGCGGGCGGCGGGCAGGTCGCGCTCGGTCACGCCGGTCTGGCGCTGACCGCTCTCCTCCACCACCCAGCCCCTGGCTTCCTGATAGAGGTTGACGGGCACCAGCACATAGGCATTTTCCGCCCCGTCCTCGTCCTCTGCCATGGCAAAGAGCAAGTCAGCCTGATAGCCGTCCTCCGTCCGGGTCAGGCCGCAGACGGAGTAGCCCAGGCTGGGCTCCACCCCGTCCAGTTCCTCCCCGGCGTACAGCAGGTAAGAGCCGCCGGATTCCGCCATGGCCGCTTGCAGTTCCTCCTGCCGCTCTAACGGGGACGCCGCCGCCAGGTATATCCCGTTCTCCAGCAGCAGGCCCTTGGCATAGGTGTCCAACGCCCCCGCCGCGGTTGAGCAGCCCACCAGCCGGGTGCGGGCCATGGACAGGTTCAGCGCTGCGTCTGTGCTGGGGGCGGTGTCCGCGTCGGTATAGCCGGAGGCCGTCCCCACCAGCACCGGGCCGGACAGCACCGCCACGATGCAGACGGACACCAGCGCCATCCCCTGGGGGTACTGCTTGAAGCGGACGATGGCGGCGATGCGCCGGGCGATGTTCTTGCCGCCGTTGGACAGGGAGGTGGTGCCGGGAGCCCTGGCATAGGTCTCGTCCGCCATGCTCAGAAGAATTTTGCCGTATGCCCGGCGCTCCTCTCCTTGTAGGCGCTCCAGCACCCGCTGGTCGCACAGGGCCTCCATATCGTTGCCGATGCGGTCAAAGACGGATTGCAGGAAGGGGTTGCACCAGTGCAGCCCCCGGAGCAGGCACCAAAAGACGTTTTGGAGCGCGTCCCGGTGCCGCAGGTGGAGCAGCTCGTGGAGCAGCACCTTGTCATCCACCTCCCGCTCCGCCGGCAGCACCAGCACCGGGCGGAAGACCCCGCAGACGAAGGCGGAGGACAGCCCCTCCAGCCGGAGGGCGGGGCAGGCCCGCAGCCCATACCGCTGGCAGACACGCTCCAGCTGCCCCTCCAACTCCTCCGTCAGGGACAGCCCAAACCGGAGCAGCCGCCGCAGCCGGACATAGGACAGGGCGTACCACAGCAGAGACAGGACTACCCCCGCCGCATATACGACAAACAGCCAGTCCGTCACGCTCCGGGGCGTCGCCGTCAGCCAGGGGACAGGCGCAGAGACGGCCACCGGCGCATAGGGGGCGGAGTAGGCGGAGGAAAGGTGCTGCTCCGCCGCCGTCTTGACCGCCTCCACCCACACCGGCAAGGGGAGCAGGGTGTCCCGGCCGGTGCTGACGGGCAGCAGCACCCGCAGCGCCAGGAGGCACCACACCCCGTACTGCCACCGGGGGGACAGCTTATCCGCAAACAGCCGCTTCACCGCCAGCAGCAGCACCGCCGCCGCCGACACCGACAGGGTTTGCAGCAGAAAGGCCCACAGGTTGGTCATGGGTCACACCTCCATCTCGTCCAGCAGCTTCCTGAGCCGCTCCCGCTCCTGGGGGGACAGCTTGGATTCCTGCAAAAAGGCCGCCACCAAATCCCCGGCGGCTCCGCCGTAGACCCGCTTCAGCAGGTCGTCCCGCTCCTGTCGGGCGCAGTCCTCCCGGGAGACGGCGGCGGCGTAGGGCTTGGGCTGGCCGTGGTCGATAGCCACCAGCCCCTTGGCCTCCATCCGGGTCAGATAGGTGTGAACCGTGTTTTTGCTCCAGCCGTTCACCGGCTTCAGGGCGCTGGTCAGCTCCCCCAGGGCAAACCGCTGGCCGGACCACAGGATGTCCAGCACGGCCCATTCCGCTTCCGTGATTTTCATGGCAAAACCTCCTACAGTTGTAGTACATACTGCTATACTACACTTGTAGGAGGCGTTTGTCAATGCCATCTTCCTATTTTTCCAGCTTTTTCCCAAACCGAATTGAGGCATCCCGGAGCGCAGCAAAGCAGTAACCCAGCCCATTCAACCTCTGGACTGGGTTACTGTTCACTGGAAATCAGAAGCTTCATCTCTACGGATGCCTCCTTTCGTCCTATTCAGTTGTAAGGGACTCCGCTGCTATTGTCTGCGCTCACGACTACTCACTTTACAAACACATTGTCTCGGTGGAGCTTCTGCTCATACACCCTACTGATGCTTTCATCCGTTTTGCCAGACTCCGAGTGAACTGCCCGCAGCTTAGGTTTCCTCTGGCTCACTCGCTTCGCCTTTGTCTTGGCTCTTTTCTTTTTGTGATTATAAGATACCACAACCCGGCGGGAATGTCAAGCACTTTTTTAAAGAAAATCCAAAAAAATATTTTTGAAGGGTTCCTGCGGGAAGGTCGACTCCCGACGGGGGGCGCTCCGCCCCGTCAATCCTCCATAGCAAAGTGCTGATAATCCTTCACGCTGTTCCAGTTGCCGCCCCAGATAAAGCCGTGGTCAGTGAACAGCTGATAGCACAGGTCGCTCTCGTCTATTTTATAGGGCGTGTCCGCCGAGCGATCCACATAATCCCCGGAGTTGGCGGGGAAGTAGCCCGCGGAGGTGACGTAGGGATTGTACAGCGGGTTCACGTCCACCGCCAGGCCATAGGCGTGGGCGCTCAGATGGTCGCTGCCGGAGACGGTGCGGTAATTGAAGCAGGAGGTGTTGTTGTCCGCCATGGACGCCTCATCGTCCCCGCCGTACTCGTCGATCAGCAGCATTTTTTCAATGGGATACGCCGCGTCATATAGCGCCCGGAAAATCTCCAGCAGGTCGCCGCTGATGCTCCGGTTGCAGACCATCTCCCCGATGTGTACCTCCCCGTCGAAGCCGATATGCAGCACCCGCAGGTAGCGCAAATCGTCCCGGCTGACGGTGCAGCCCTCCGGGTAGGAGACGCCGTCCATCCGGGCAAATACCTCGTCGGTCAGCGTACTCTCCGTAAAGAGCAGGTCAGCGTCCAGCCCGGGCATTTCCTCCGCCGTCAGCACAGTACCCGCCGCCATGGCCAGCACTTCCTCCTCTGTCAGGGCCTGCGCCTCCGGCTCCAAATCGGAGGACGCCGCGGCGCTGTCGGCCTCCGCCGTCTCGCTGCCTTCCTCCGGCTGCACCTCGGAGGAGGACACGCTGCCCGTCTCCGGCAGCAGGCCGGAGGCCTGCTCCGAGGCGGCGGAACTCTCACTTCCCCCGGCGGATGCGCCGCAGCCCGCCAGCAGGGCCAGCAGCAGGGCTGCGCCCAGTGACCGCCCAAGGGCGGCGCGAACGGTGTGTTTCATAGCACTTCCCCCTTTGCGTGAAAACCAGCCAGCGGCCCAGAAGCCGCTGGCTGGACGGATATGTTACTGCTCCAGCTTCGCAATGGCGGCCTTCGCCGCCATTTGCTCTGCCTTCTTTTTGCTGTGGCCGGTTCCCTGGCCCACGGCCTGCCCGTTGAGCCGTACCTCCATGGTGAACTCCTTGGCGTGATCCGGCCCAGCCTCCCCTACCAGGTGATAGGTCAGCACCTGGCCGCTCTTGCGCTGCACCAACTCCTGGAGGGCGGTCTTATAGTCCCGGCTGGCCTCATAGGCCTGAGCCATATTGTTCAGAATGAACCGCTGAATGATGCGCCGGGCCTCGTCGATGCCGCCGTCCAGATAGACCGCCGCCAGTACTGCCTCCACCGCGTCGGCGTTGATGGAGGGACGGGTGCGCCCGCCGCCGGCTTCTTCGCCCTTGCCCAGCTTCAAATAGGCCCCCAGCTGCAACTCTTTAGCCACCAGCACCAGGCTATTTTCACACACCAGGCTGGCCCGCAGCCGGGTCAGGTTGCCCTCCGGCAGCTCCGGAAAGGTGCGGTACAGGCTGTCCGCCACCACCATGCCCAGGATGCTGTCCCCCAGGAACTCCAGCCGCTCGTTGGAGTGGATGCCCCCCAGGTGACGCTCGTTGGCGTAGGAGCTGTGAATCAGGGCATTCTCCAGCAGGGAGATGTCCTTAAAATGATAATCCAGCCTTTCTTCCAGTGTTTTCATGTCGTATAACTCCTTTGAAGTACGCCGCCTGCTCACTCCTGGGCGGCCTGCGGGGGGATCACCATGTGATCCATATTCTCAATGATTTCCTGTTCCACCCCCGCGCTGACGAACTGAATGGCCTGCTTCACGGCGTTGAAAAAGGCGAAGGCATCGCTGTTGCCGTGGGCCTTGATGACGGGAGCCTGCACCCCCAGGAAGGCGGTACCGCCGGTCTCCCGGCTGTCCAGCATCTTCTTGAAGCCGCCCATGTCGCCCTTGATCATCAGGTAGCCCATTTTCGTCTTGGTGTTGGTCATAAACAGGTCCTTCAGCCCCTGGACGATGAAGTTGGCGGTGCCCTCCATGGTCTTGAGGACGATGTTGCCCACAAAGCCGTCCGCCACCAGCACGTCCACCGCGTCTGGGCTGGCCAGGCTGGTAGGCTCCACGTTGCCCACAAAGTTGATGCGCCCGGCGTCTCCGGCCTGCTTCAGGAGGGCATAGACCTCCTTATACAGCTCGCTGCCCTTGCTGGGCTCCGCGCCGATGTTGATGAGGCCCACCCTGGGGTTCTCCCGGCCCAGCACCTTTTCTGCGTAGAAGCTGCCCATAAAGGCGAACTGGAGCATATACTCGGCGGTACACTCGGCGTTGGCCCCCGCGTCAATCAGCACGGCGCTGCCCGCCCCGGTGGGCACCACAGGGGCCACGGCGGCCCGTTTGATGCCGGGGATGCGCCGGACGATGAGGGTGGCTCCGCTGAGCAGCGCCCCGGTGGAGCCGGCGGAGATGAAAGCGTCCCCCTTGCCGTCCCGCACCATCCGCAGGCCCACGGACATGGAGGAGTCCTTCTTCCGCAGGCAGACCCGGGCCGGGTCGTCGCAAATCTCCACCACCTCGGTGGCGTTGACGATGGTGACACCCTCCGGCAGGTCGGTCTTGTCGTCCGCGAGGACTTTACGGATGTCCTCCTCCCGGCCCACCAGGGTGATGTCACAGCCCAACTCCTTGTGGGCGCGCAGCGCGCCCCGGACAGGTTCCGCAGGGGCCAGGTCGCCGCCCATTGCGTCAATAATAATGTTCATTTTGGTCGCTCCTTATGATATTTTTGTAAGGGGCGTGCATAAGGCGTTCCCGTGCGGAACGCATCATGCCCACCCCCAAGGGTGACGGGGTATGGGGAGAGGCCAGGGCTTCCTGCATTCGGCCTCTCCTGCTTTTATACTTATAACTCCAGCTGCTCCAGGGCTGCCAGTGCCCGGGCCGCCAGGGCGGCGTTCTTCGCCCGCTTGCCGCCCCGCACCTTCTTCTCCAGCGGGGGGATGATGCCAAAGTTGACGTTCATGGGCTGGAAGTCGGCCACGGTGGGGTTGCTGACGTAGCGGGCCAGCGCCCCCAGGGCGGTCTCGGCGGGAAAGTCCACCGGCGGCTGCCCCAGCAGGCGGTGAGCCAGCTCCACTCCGGCCACCAGGCCGGAGGCGGCGGACTCCACATAGCCCTCCACGCCGGTCATCTGCCCGGCAAAGGTCAGACGGGGCTCCTCCGCCACCTGATAGTAGCGGTTCAGCAGGCGGGGGGAGTTCAGGTAGGTGTTCCGGTGCATGACCCCGTAGCGCAGGAACTCCGCCTGCTCCAGGCCGGGTATCATGCGGAACACCCGCCGCTGCTCCGGCCAGGTCAGGCGGGTCTGGAAGCCTACGATATTGTAGATGGAACCCTCTGCGTTATCCTTCCGCAGCTGCACGACGGCGTAAGGCTCCTTCCCCGTCCGGGGGTCGGGGAGGCCCACCGGCTTCAACGGGCCGTAGCACAGGGTATCGTGGCCCCTCCGGCCCATGACCTCCACCGGCATACAGCCCTCAAAGACGGTCTTGTCCTCAAAGCCGTGGAGCTTGGCCTCCTCCGCGCCGCACAGGGCCAGCCAGAAGGCGTCATACTCCTCCCGGCTCATGGGGCAGTTGATATAGTCCGGGGTGCCCTTGTCGTAGCGGCTGGCGAACCAGGCCTTCTCCATGTCGATGCTCTCGAAGGCCACCAGGGGAGCCACTGCATCGAAGAAGTGGAGATACTGCTCCTGGGGGAAATGGCGGGCGATGTCCTCCGCCAGGGGGTCGGAGGTCAGGGGGCCGGAGGCCACCAGCACCGTCCCCTCCGGGGGGATGGCCGTCACCTCTCCCGCCGTCACCGTGATGTTGGGGTGGCTGCGGATGGCCTCCGTCACCTTTTGGGCAAATGCCTCCCGGTCCACCGCCAGCGCGCCCCCTGCCGGAAGGGCGGTGGCGTCGGCGCAGGCCATGATGAGGGAATCGCAGCGGCGCATCTCCTCCTTCAGAAGGCCCACGGCGTTCTCCACATTGTTGGCCCGCAGGCTGTTGGAGCAAATCAGCTCCGCAAAGTCCGGGCTTTTGTGGGCGGGGGTCCTCTTCTCCGGCTTCATCTCCCGCAAATCTACGGGGACGCCCCGCTTTGCCAGCTGCCAGGCGGCTTCGGAACCGGCCAGCCCGGCTCCAATGACGATCACAGGCTCCATTCAGTCCTCCGTTTCCGACGCTTTGGCCTGCTTCGCGGCCTCCCGCTTGGCGGCGGCTGCGGCGCGGCCCTTCGCCAGCGCCGCCTTCTGGGCCTCCGACAGCTCCCGCTTGGGCTTGTCAGCGGCGACAGTCTTGGCGGAGGCGGCCTTCTTCGTGCTGGATGTGCTTTTTTTCGTGCCGGATGTGCGTTTCTTTGCGGTGGCGGCGGTTTTCTTGGCGGTGACAGTGGTCTTTTTCGCTCCGGCAGACGATTTCCTCGCCGTCGGTTCAGCGACGGCATCCGCCGCGACCTGGGAGACGGTTTCCTCCGCCTTCTCCTTGGGCTTACGGTAGCCGGGGCGCAGCTCCTCCGGGGTGAAGTTCTCGCACTTCTCGTTGATGCAGAAGGGCTTCTTGGTCCCTCTGCCCGACTTCTTGAACATGGTCTGGCCGCAGATGGGGCAGTTCTCCTTCACCGGCACATCCCAGGTCATAAAGTCACAGACCGGGCCGTTGACGCTGCGGTTATGCTCGCAGCCGTAGTAGGTATAGCCGTTGCGGCTGGTCTTTTTCAGGATACGGCCCCCGCACTTGGGGCACTTGCCCGGCATCTCAATGACGATGGGCTTGGTGAATGTGCAGTCCGGCCAGCCGGGGCAGGCCAGGAACCGGCCAAATCGCCCGGTTTTAATGACCATCTTCCTGCCGCACACCTCGCAGACCTCGTCCGTCTCCTCAGCGGGTATCTCAATGCGAGTGCCGTCCAAATCCTTCTCCGCCTGGGCCAGCTCGGCGCTGAATCCGGCGTAGAAGGCGCGGAGGACTTCCTTCCAGTAGGTCTTGCCCTGCTCCACCTCGTCCAGCTGCTCCTCCATGTGGGCGGTGAAGTCCGGGTCTACAATGTCGGTAAATTTGTCCTCCATCAACTCGGTGGTGACCTCCCCCAGGGGGGTGGGCTTCAGGGCTCTGCCGTCCTTCACCACATAGTACCGCTCCAGAATGGTGGAGACGGTGGGGGCGTAGGTGGAGGGTCGGCCAATGCCCTTCTCCTCCAGCGTCTTGATGAGAGATGCCTCCGTGTAGCGGGGAGGGGGCTGGGTGAAGTGCTGGGCTTTGTCCGACTTGTCCAGGCGGACGATCTCCCCTTCGGCCAGGTCGGGCAGCGGGGAGCCGAGGCCCTCCTCCCCCTCGTCCTTGCTCTCCACATAGACGGCGGTGAAGCCGGCAAATTTCAGGCTGGAGTGGGTGGCCCGGAACAGGTGGGTGCCCGCCGTCACGTCGATGGAGACGGCATCATAGACGGCGTTGGACATCTGGCAGGCCAGGAACCGGCTCCAAATCAGCTTGTAGACCTTGAACTGCTCCGCCGTCAGGCTCTTCTTAATGTCCTCCGGCACCAGGGAGACGTTGGTGGGGCGGATAGCCTCGTGTCCGTCCTGGGCGCCGGATTTTGTCTTATACACCCGGGGCCTGCCGTAATAGTACGCCTGGCCGTAGCGGCTGGAAATCATCTGGGCGGCGGCGGCGGTGGCCTCGTCAGAGAGGCGGACGGAGTCGGTACGCATATAGGTGATGAGGCCCACGGTGCCCTCCCCCGCCACGTCGATGCCCTCATAGAGCTGCTGGGCGATGGACATGGTGCGCCGGGGGGTCATGCCCAGC
>JAJQFX010000131.1 GCA_021200895.1 Clostridiales bacterium
GGGTGCTGGGCATCGGCTACCCCGGCGGCGGCCCCATGGACCGGCTGAGCCAGGGAGGCGACCCCAAGCGGTACCATTTGCCCCGCTCCAAGGTGGACGGTGCGCCGCTGGATATGTCCTTCTCCGGGCTGAAAACGGCGGCGCTGAACCTGATTCACAACGCCCAGCAGAAGGGAGAGACGCTGAACCTGCCCGACTTCGCCGCCAGCTTCGCCGCCGCCATTGCGGACGAGCTGGTGCCCCGGGCCATGCTGGCCTCGGAGCAGCTGGGCTATGGCAGGGTGGCCTGCGCTGGAGGGGTGGCCGCCAACTCCACCATCCGCGCCCGGCTGGAGGAAGCCTGCGCCCAGCGGGGGGACAGGCTGTATCTGCCGAAGCTGTCCCTCTGCGGAGACAACGGGGCCATGATCGGTTGCCAGGGCTACTATGAGTTCCTGGCGGGCAATCTTGGGGACAGCAGCCTGAACGGCTACGCCAACCGGGACATCGGGCTGGACTGCCCGGCCCGGCGGAGCGAATAGGGAGAACAACCCCCTCCGCCCGCCGGTATACACGCAAAAGCCCCTCCTGTCAGAAAAAATCCCGCCCAACAAGGTCGGGCGGGATGAGTTGATACGCCGGGCGCCGTGGAGCATCCGCCCCATCATGCCTGTATCGTATCCTGAAAGCTAGGGTCATATTTGTCCAGCAGAACGGGGTCTGTCGTGACAAAGGAGCTTGTTGCAACGGACTGGGTCACCTTTTCGCCCGGCTTGTAGCAGGCGTTGATGTACATATACAGGCAAAACAGTAAGGCCGTAAGGCTGCTGTCCGCATCAGGCGCATAGATGCGATAATGGAACAAGTCGTTGTAAACGGTTCGGTCTGACTCTGCCAGGGCGATTTGTTCGCTGCCGCAATAGATTGGATGTTTGGTACGCTCTCCGGCAAGAGCCACCGCATAGCATTCCAGCGTCTGCCCGTTCCGCACCATCTGATGAAAAGTCCGGCTTTTGAACAGCCCGGTTTTTTCCTCGGTCTGATAGACAACGCCGATCTCGACGCCGTCAATGCTGATTTTGTAAGGGCGGAATGCCTTTGACCGGATGGCGCTGCTTTTCCCGTAGCGCAGTTCAAACGCTGTGCCATACAGGCTGCCGCAGATGACCGCTTCCCTGTGTCCGAGTTTCCCCTCCACCTGGATGGTTCCTGCCTCCTGAGTGCTCCGCAGAATCACGAACTCGGCGGAATACAATTCCTTGCGGGTCTGTTTTAACTCCAAAATCATCTTGCGGCTCCTTTCACTGATAGAAAAGCGCATTGCGCGCCCCATACCGGCGCATCGTTCCATTCTGACCTCATTGTACACCGTTCCCCTGAAAAATACAACTCATTCAGACGGTTTGCGAACAAAACAGAAGGAACTTTTCCCCGCCGCAACCGTCGGTTGACAAAGTGCAAGGCCGGGATGGTGGCGCCGCAACCGCCCCATCTGCTATCATAGCGCCATCAAATCAAGGAGGCGTTCAGTATGAACCTGGCAGACAGAATCCAAACGTTACGGAAAGAAAAGGGTATTTCCCAGGAAGAATTGGCGGAGCAGGCGGGTGTGTCCCGGCAGGCCGTCTCGAAGTGGGAGAGTGGCCAAAGCACCCCAGAACTGGAAAAGCTCATCCTGCTCAGCGACTACTTCGGCGTCACCACCGACTATCTCCTGAAAGGGACGGAGCCTGTCCCAACCGCGCCGGAGCGCCGGGCGGACGGGAGGATTTTCACCGTTGTTGCCACGGCGTGCAATTTTGCGGGGCTGGTGCTGGCAATTTGCGTCTGGGTGGCCTGGCAGACGGTGGTGTCGGTGGCAGTGGGCTTCCTGCTGATGGCTGTCGGCTGCGCCGTCTTTGCCGTGGGGCAGTATGTTGGGACGCAGAAGCAGGATGCAAAGGAGCTGTTTACGCTGCTGAACGTGTGGCCACTGACGCTGATGCCGATTTCCTGCGCATTCAACATGATAGACGGGGTGCTGGGAGGCTTTTATTGGCAGCTGATGCCGATTCCGGAGTTAGGCAACTCCCTCCTGAGCTACGGCCTGTGCTGGCTGCTGTACCTGGCCCTCTGCATTGGGGCGGACGCCGTTGTGTGGGGCAGACGGAAAGAGCGGCGCTCCGCAGAGAAATAGAGCGGTATACTGATATAATCGGATAGTATTTTAATACATTGGGGTGTGATGAGGAGACTATGAAAGGCGATTTTACCCAGGGCAAGATGTGGCGGAATATCCTGGCCCAGGCGGCGCCGCTGACGGTGGCCCAGCTGGTGCAGGTGCTCTATAACATCGTGGACCGAATCTACATCGGCCATCTGCCGGAGGGCGGCGAGCTGGCCCTCACCGGCATCGGCATTTCCGCCCCCATCGTCACCCTCATCAGCGCCTTCACCCTGCTGTTCGGTCAGGGCGGAGCACCCCTTTGCGCCATCGCGGAGGGGGCCGGGAACCAGGAGCGGGCCCAGCGCATCTTCGGCAACACTCTGTCCCTGCTGCTGGGGACTTCGGCGGTGGTGTTGGCGGTCTGCCTCG
The DNA here is from genome assembly GCA_021200895.1 of Clostridiales bacterium. Classification (GTDB taxonomy): domain Bacteria; phylum Bacillota; class Clostridia; order Oscillospirales; family Oscillospiraceae; genus Onthomonas. The sequence goes on from JAJQFX010000131.1 coordinate 2,555, forward strand.
TCTTTGAGCGGCAGATTCTGTTCCTGTTCGGTGCCAGCGAGGAGACCTACGCCTACGCCCATCAGTACTTCTCCGTCTACATCCTGGGGACGGTGTGCGTCATGTTCAGCACCGGCATGAACGGCTTTATCAATTTGCAGGGCTATCCCAGGGTGGGGATGCTGACCACGGTGCTGGGGGCGGTCATCAACCTGGTGCTGGACCCGGTGTTCATCTTCGGGCTGAACCTGGGCATCACCGGCGCGGCAACGGCCACGGTGCTGGCCCAGACGGTGTCCGCCCTGTGGGTGCTGCAATTCTTCCTGAGCAAAAAATCCCGGCTCCGCATCCGCCGGGCCGACCTGGCGGTGCAGCCCAAGTTGGCCAGAGAAATCACCGCCCTGGGGCTGGCCGGTTTTATGATGTCCGCCACCAACTCCCTGGTGCAAATCGTCTGCAACCAAATGCTGGGCGCTTACGGCGGCGACCTGTACATCAGCGTCATGACCGTCCTGAACTCCGCCCGGGAGCTGTTCACCCTGCCGGTGCAGGGGCTGACCTCCGGGGCGCAGCCGGTGCTGGGGTACAACTACGGTGCGAAGGATTACCGCCGGGTGCGCCAGGGCATCGCCTTTATGGCGGCGCTGGGCTTCGGCTACACGCTGGTGGCCTGGCTGGCGATCCTGCTGCTGCCCCACGCCTTTGTGGGGCTGTTCACCACGGACAGCGCCCTGCTGGACGCGGGGACGGAGGCGATTCGGATTTACTTCTTCGCCTTCGTGTTCATGTCGCTGCAATTTTCCGCCCAGTCCACCTTCGTGGCCCTGGGGAAGGCCCGCTCCGCCGTATTCTTCTCCATCTTCCGGAAGGTGATTTTGGTGGTGCCGCTGACCCTGCTGCTGCCCCGGTGGATGGGGGTGTACGGCGTGTTTGTGGCGGAACCCATCTCCAACGTGGTGGGCGGGCTGGCCTCCTTCCTCACCATGCTGGCCACCGTCTGGCGGCCCCTGGGGCGGGAGGCCCGGCAGGAGCCGCCTTCCCTCGCGGAGAATCAAAAATCTGCCTTTGAGAACCGCTTGTGAATCTTTGCAAAATCAAACTTGCATTTTTGGCAAAAAAGGGCAGTTTAAACGAAGTTGCAGGGAATGAAAAATGCAGGCTTGACAGGACAAGCTTGCAAGTAGTATACTGTCACCATCAGAAAGACAAGGACGTCAGAAACCCTCTGAATCGTCCCTGTCTTTCTCTTTTTTGCGGATTTCCGCACCGTTTGGCAGCCACATTGTTCCAGATACTGCGGGGCAGTGTGTGCGAAGACTACGCTTTTCATGAAAGGGAGAGTTTATATGGATGCAGTATTTAGTGTATGGTACCTGATCGGAGCAGCGTTGGTGTTCTGGATGCAGGCCGGCTTCGCCATGGTGGAGGCAGGCTTCACCCGGGCCAAGAACTCCGGCAACATCATTATGAAGAACCTGATGGACTTCTGCATTGGTACCGTCGTGTTCATCCTCATCGGCTTCAGCCTGCTGCTGGGCGAAGATGTGGCCGGCCTCATCGGCAAGCCGGGCTTTGACATCTTCACCGCCTACGAAGGGTTCGACTTCTCGGACTTCGTGTTCAACCTGGTGTTCTGCGCCACCACCGCCACTATCGTCTCCGGCGCCATGGCAGAGCGTACCAAGTTCCTGTCCTATTGTATCTACTCCGCGGTCATCTCCGCGCTGATTTACCCCATCGAGGCTCACTGGATCTGGGGCGGCGGCTGGCTGGCCCAGCTGGGCTTCCATGACTTCGCCGGTTCCTGCGCCATCCACATGGTAGGCGGCATCTCCGCCCTCGTCGGCGCAAAGATGCTTGGCCCCCGTATCGGCAAGTTCACCAAGCAGAAGGACGGCTCCATCCAGGTGGGCAGCTTCCCCGGACATAACCTGCCCTTGGGCGCGCTGGGCGTGTTCATCCTGTGGCTGGGCTGGTACGGCTTTAACGGCGCTGCTGCCACCACCGTGGAGCAGCTGGGTTCCATCTTCCTGACCACCACTGTGGCCCCTGCCGTGGCCACCGTCACCTGCATGATTTTCACCTGGGTCAAGTACGGCAAGCCCGACGTCTCCATGTGTCTGAACGCCTCTCTGGCCGGTCTGGTGGGCATCACCGCCCCCTGCGACGTCACCGACTGCCTGGGCGCGGCCATCATCGGCATCGTCTCCGGTCTGCTGGTTTGCTTCGGCGTGTGGCTGCTGGACTACAAGCTCCGCATTGACGACCCTGTGGGCGCTGTGGCTGTCCACTGTCTGAACGGCATCTGGGGCACCATCGCGGTGGGCCTGTTTGCCACCACCTCCGCCCCCGGCAATGACACCCTGGTGGGCCTGTTCTACGGCGGCGGCTTCGGCCTGCTGGGAACCCAGCTGCTGGGCGTCGTCTCTGTAGCCGCCTGGACTGCCGTTACCATCACCCTGACCTTCTTCATTATCAATAAGACTGTGGGCCTCCGCGTCTCCGCCGAGGAGGAAGTCCAGGGCCTGGACCCCACCGAGCATGGCCTGACCAGCGCCTACGCGGACTTTGCCCCCATGCCCCATTACTCTGGCAGCGGCCTGCCCGCCGCCGTCACCGGCGAGGTGCCGGTAGAGGCTGCCGTGCCTGTGGAGGTCAAGAGCGCCCCGCCTGCATCGGCGGCTCCGGCTGGCGAGAAGATCACCAAGCTGGAAATCGTGGTGAAGCAGGAGCGGTTCCCCGCCCTGAAGGACGCCCTGATGGAGGCGGGGGTCACCGGTATGACCGTCACCAACGTCCTGGGCTGCGGCGTCCAGAAGGGCCGCCCCGAGTACTACCGCGGCGTTGTGCATGAAGCCACCCTGCTGCCCCGGATGCAGGTGGAGGTGGTGGTCAGCACCATCCCGGTGGAGACCATCATCGACACCGCCAAGAAGGTGCTGTACACCGGCCACTACGGCGACGGCAAGATCTTCGTCTACGACGTGGAGAACGTGGTCAAGATCCGCACCGGCGAGGAAGGCATGAACGCCCTCCAGGACGAAGAGCAGTATTGATTCCCTCCGCTGCCCCTGGCAGCCCGCAGCATAACCCCTCAGCAAAAGAATACCAGACGAACGGGAGACCGTTCGTCTGGTTTCTTTGTTTGTCTGGGAATGGTTTGTAGCGCAGGTAAAATGCTTTTCAGGCATGGCTGGCTATCGGAATTAGGCATTTGATATTAAAGCGGCGGGGCGTTATAATAGAAGCAGAAAAGCCTGGAAGGCAGGCCATTCAAATTTCCTACTATCGGACAGGAGGGATGACCATGACCATCACGGAAATTGAAGCAATGCTGGAATCAGGAGAAAAGACGCCGGAGCAAAAGCTGCGCCTGCTCAAGCAGGTTCGGGCGACGCTGATGGAGGAGCTCCACGGCCAGCAGCAGCTGGTGGACCAGGTGGACTACCTGATTTATACGCTGCAGCCGACGAAAAAGACAAGGAGGACACTGATATGACAAGCAAACCGTTAGTAGCATATTTTTCGGCCAGCGGCGTCACCGCAGGCGTGGCGAAGCGGCTGGCCCAGGCGGCAGACGCGGACCTGTATGAAATCAGGCCGGAAGCGCCTTACACCGCCGCCGATTTGGACTGGACGAACAAGCGCTCCCGCAGCTCGGTGGAGATGAGCGACCTGTCCAGCCGCCCGGCGCTGGCCGACCAGGATGCCAACATCGCCGGGTATGACACCATCTTTCTGGGGTTCCCCATCTGGTGGGGCGTCGCGCCCACCATCATCAACACATTCCTGGAGTGCTATGACTTTTCCGGGAAGAAAATCGTCCTCTTCGCCACCTCCGGCGGCAGCGGCTTTGGCCGGACGGCGGACGTGCTGAAAGCGTCCGTCTCGCCGGATACGGTCATTGTGACCGGCAAGCTCCTGCCTGTCAGCGCATCCGAGGCCAGCCTGAAAAAGTGGGTTCAGACGATGTGAGGAGGCGCGTATGGCAATCGCAGTCAACCTCTATTACACGGGACGGGGCGGGAACGCCAGGAAATTCGCCCAGGAGATGGTATCCAGCGGCACGGTGGAGCAGATACGGGCCGAGGCAGGAAACCTCCGCTATGAGTATTTCTTCCCCATGGACGACCCGGAGACCGTACTGCTGATCGACGCCTGGGACGACCAGGCGTCGCTCGACGCGCACCACGCCTCCCCTATGATGGAAACCATTGCCCGGCTGCGGGAGAAGTACGACCTGCATATGCGCGTCGAGCGCTATCGCTCTGACGAGGAGGGCGTTCCCACCCAGGACACACAGTTTATCAGACCATAACACGGAGATATTACCATGGAAAAAATCATACAGACCGCAGGGCGCAGCACCCTGGGCGACTTCGCCCCGGACTTCGCCCACTTCAATGACGACGTGCTGTTCGGGGAGAACTGGAACAATCCCGACATCGACCACAAGACCCGCTGCATCATCACCGTGGTGGCTCTCATGTCCTCCGGCATCACCGATTCTTCACTGAAGTATCACCTGGAGAACGCGAAGAAGGCCGGGGTGACGAAGGCGGAAATCGCCGCCATCATCACCCACACCGCCTTCTATGTGGGCTGGCCCAAAGCCTGGGCGGTGTTCTACCTGACGAAAGAGGTCTGGGCGGAGGATGCCCAGCCCGCCAGCGCAAAGGAGGCCCACGCCGCCGAGATGGTGTTCCCCATCGGCGCGCCCAACGACGCCTTCGCCCGGTACTTCATCGGGCAGAGCTACCTTGCCCCAGTGTCCACCAGCCAGGTGGGCATCTGCAACGTGACCTTTGAGCCGGGCTGCCGCAACAACTGGCACATCCACCATGCCGATAAAGGCGGCGGTCAGATTCTGATTTGCGTGGCCGGACGGGGCTACTACCAGGAGTGGGGCAAGGAGGCCGTGGAGATGAAGCCCGGCGACTGCATCAACATCCCCGTCGGCGTGAAGCACTGGCACGGTGCCGCGCCGGACAGCTGGTTCTCCCACCTGGCGGTGGAGGTGCCGGGGGAGAATACCTCCAACGAGTGGCTGGAGGCCGTGGACGACCGCCAGTACGGCGTCTTGAGCTAAGAAACTGTAAAGATTGGAGACGCAAATGGAGTATCGCAGTTTGCCCCACGGGGGGCGAGAAAATCAGCGTCATCGGAATGGGCTCCTCCGTCATCGGGGCGCGCCCGGAGCAGGAGATCATTGCAACCGTCCAAGCCGCCATGGAACACGGCGTCAACTATTTCGATATGGCAGGCGGCCATGCGACGATTTTTGACGCCTATGGGAAAGCCCTGGAGGGGAGACGGGAGCAGGTCTATTTGCAGGTTCATTTCGGCGCGGACTACACCTCCGGGGAATACGGCTGGACGACCAGCCTGAAAAAGATAAAGGAATCCGTCAGATGGCAGATGGAGAAGCTGCGGACAGACTACATCGATTTCGGCTTTATCCACTGCATGGATGAGGAGAAGGATTTGAACACCTACATCAGGAACGGTGTGCTGGACTATATCCTGGAGCTGAAAAAGAAGGGCGTCGTCCGTCATATCGGAATGTCCTCCCACACTCCGGCTGTGGCCCACAGAGTCCTGGATATGGGGATTCTGGACGTTCTGATGTTCAGCATCAATCCGCTGTATGACTACGGACAGGGCGACTATGCCATCGGCAGCAGCAGCGAACGCTATGCGCTGTACCGCCGCTGTGAAAAGGAGGGGGTCGGTATCGTTGTGATGAAGCCCTTCTGCGGCGGTCAGCTTCTGGACGCAGAGCAGTCCCCCTTCGGCGTGGCCCTTGGGAAGCATCAGTGTATTCAGTACGCCCTGGATAAGCCGGGGGTGCTGACCGTTGTGCCCGGATACGGCAGCGAGGCGGAGCTGATGGAGGTGCTGGACTATTTCCATGCGCCGGAGGAACAGAAGGACTATTCTGTGATTGCCGGATATACGCCCAAAGAGTCCGAAGGGGCCTGCGTTTACTGCAAGCACTGTCACCCATGTCCTGCGGGCCTCGATATTGCACTCATCAATAAATATTATGACCTGGCCATGCTGGGGGACAACCTGGCGAGGGAACATTACCTGACGCTGGAGAAAACCGCCGGAGACTGTATCGGCTGCGGCCACTGTGACAGCCGTTGCCCCTTCCATGTCCGCCAGAGTGAGCGGATGAAGGTGATTTGCGAGGCATTTGGGAAATGAGCAAGCTGGTTGCGATGGCCCTGCTGCTTTGCGTGTTGGTTTGCGGCTGCTCCGATACGCAGGAGGGCAGTGCGGATAGCGCTGTTTCTGAGGTTACGGCCTCAATCAATGCTGTAGAAGAGGAATCTGTCGCATCAGTCCCTGATGAGGAGGAAGCGTTGCACATGAAGGTTCAAATCGGAGGCAGCGTGTTTACCGCCACGCTGGAGGAAAATGAGGCGGTCAACGCCCTCGTGGCAATGATGGAAGAGGCCCCTGTTGTGATTGAGATGAACGACTATTCCGGCTTTGAGAAGGTCGGCCCTCTTGGAACCAGCCTGCCCACCAGCGACAGCCGGACGATGACTCAGGCGGGGGATATTGTCCTCTACAACGGCAATCAAATCGTGATATTCTACGGCTCCAACTCCTGGAGCTACACCCGGCTGGGCCATATCGACGACCTGACTGGCTGGGAAGAAGCGCTGGGCGGCGGCGATGTGACGGTCACCTTTTCGCTGGAGTAAGCGTTATGCGAATCTTTTCACTATTTTAGAAAGCGAGGCAATCAATATGGAAGAAAAGCTGAATTTGACGATGGAGTGGGACAAGGTGTTCCCCAAAAGCGACAAGGTGAACCACAGGAAGGTAACTTTCCACAACCGCTACGGCATCACCCTGGCCGCCGACCTCTACGAGCCGAAAGACGCACAGGGCAGGCTCCCCGCCCTCGCCGTCTGCGGCCCCTTCGGCGCGGTGAAGGAGCAGTCCTCCGGCCTGTACGCCCAGGCCATGGCGGAGCGGGGCTTCCTGACGGTGGCTTTTGACCCCTCCTACACCGGTGAGAGCGGCGGCACGCCCCGCTATATGGCCTCCCCGGACATCAACACCGAGGACTT
>JAJQFX010000124.1 GCA_021200895.1 Clostridiales bacterium
ACCCCGCACCATGGAGCTGCCCCGCCCCCAGACGGTGGCCTGCCCCTATGAGGCGGCCTACACCGCCGACGTGGTGGTGGTGGGCTGCGGCTTTGCCGGGCTGAACGCGGCGGTGTCCGCCAAAGAGCAGGGGCAAAGCGTCCTCGTCATCGACAAGGGGCGGCCCGGCTACTCCGGCCTGTCCCCCTGGCCCAGCAGCTTCCGCTGGTTTGACCCGGAGCGGGGGGACGATGCGGAGTCCTTCCGCCAGGCTATGATGGTGGGAGGCGACTACCTCAGCAACCTGAGCTGGTACGAGTGCTGGATTCAGGAGTCCAAGGGTATCTATCAGCGCCTGTCCGACTGGGGCATCCTGGCCCAGTACCCCAAGGCATCTGAGGCGGGGGAGTTCTACCGGCAGGAGGACTTTGTGGGCTACCGGGAGGCCTTTGACCGGTTTGACCGCCATAAGAAGTGGATGGAGGTGCTGAGCCGCTACGAGATCCCCGTGCTGGAACACACCATGGTGACGGACACCCTGACGGAGGACGGCAGGGTCAGCGGTGTCATGGGCTTCCACGTTCCCAGCGGGAAGGTCATCGCCGTCAGCGCGAAGGCGGTGGTGCTGGCCACCGGCGGCGGCAGCTACAAGCCCACCGGCTATCCCACCGGCGGCGACACCTTCGACGGGGAGTACATGGCATACCAGCTGGGCCTCCCCATCGCAGGCAAGGAGTTTGAGGACTTCCACGGCACCTCCGGCACCGCCCCCGGCAACGTGTTTTTGGACAATCACTGGCAGTATCTGGAGAACATCTGGCTCTGCGGCGGCGACGTGGTGCCGGGGAACATCGGCAGCTACGCAGGCACCAAGGGCAACGTCATGGTGCTGGGACGGGTACGCAAGGCGGTGAACGGCGCCCCCAGGATTGACGGCTCGGAAACCCAGGATGTGGCCACCGCCGCCTTTACCCGGCGGGGCGGCTCCCAGACCTACGGCAGCGACCCGGCGGAGCAGCGCTCCGGCAAGATGAGCAGCCCCGTAGCGGAGAGCAGCCTGGCCGGTGCGGCTACCGGTATGTGCTGCCACCTGACCTCCGGCGTCTTTTGCGGACTGCGGGAGCGGGACTGCGCCACTGACATCCCTGGCCTCTATGTGGCGGGGGACGGCATCCACGCCACCTCCCCCTCCGGCGCGGCCTATCCCTGCGGGGTGGGTTTCACCTCCTGCTTCTGCTCCATCGATGGCGACCATGCGGGCAAGGCGGCTGCCGCCTACGCCGTGGAAGTCCCGGCCCGAACCCTTTCCCCGGAGACGGTAGCGGCCAAAACGGAGGAGATCACCGCTCCCCTGCGGATGGAGCAGGGCTTCGACGCCAACTGGGCGCGGGACGTGCTGCATTCCATTATGGCCCCCTACTGGGTCAGCGTGGCAAAAAGCGAGGCCACCCTACAGGCGGCGCTGGTGCAGGTGCAGTACATGAAGGAGCACGTGGTTCCCCGGCTGTCCGCCTGCACCAGCCACGACCTGCGGCTGTGCATCGAGGTGAAACATAAGGTGCAGAGCGCCGAACTGAAACTCCGCGCCAGCCTGGCCCGGCAGGAGAGCCGGGGCAATACCTATCGGACGGATTTCCCCTACCGGGACGACGCCAACTTCCTGTGCTTCCTGACCCAGAAGAAAGACGCGGACGGCGCAGCTACACTGGAGAAGGTGCCGGTGCCGGAGGAGTGGGCAGGCGACCTGCAGCGGCCCTATGAGAAGCGGTATGTGTACTACTTCCCCGGCGAGCCGGAGGCCAAAGGCTTTGAAGCGCCGACGTCCCGCTGGGGCGGCAAAGGCGGAAAAGGAGGGAGAGCATGAGCGTCGTCAGAGTGGATTTGAACAAGTGCATCGGCTGTGAAAACTGCGTGAACATCTGTCCGCTGGACGTGTTCTACTTCGACCCGGTGGCCCACAAGTCGGTGCTGGCCTACCCGGAGAACTGCCAGAGCTGCGGTCAGTGCTATCTGAACTGTCAGGGCCGTGCCCTGGGCATCAGCAACGATATGTACGCCTACGCCATCACCGCCTTCCGGGGAGCGGGCACCGCCGCCATGAATCGAGTGGTGGTGACGGAGCCGGGGGTGCTGACCGAGGTGACCCGGGGGAAGCTGCCGTAAACGGCATCCGCAACGAATCCAACCTTCCAATACATTCAGGCAGGAGCAGCGGAACCGCATCTCAGTTTTGAAATGCGTGTTCCGCTGCTTTGCCTATGCCCGCAAAAGGCTGACGAAATGAACAGGCAGGCCGTAAAAACGAACTGCGCAGCTTCCAGCGCTCCGGCAACCGCCGCCGAGGGAAATGCGTCTTTGGCAGAGTGCAAAACTGCTTATAAGATGTTATAATGACACAAAAGGCCGGTTCTCCGGACAGCGGGGTTTGCGGTCTGCGTCTGCCTCTTTTATCAGCCGGTCTTTCTTCTGGCGGAGCATCTGTATGAGCGCGGTTGGCCGACGGAACAGACGGCTGCGCAGAGCAGCTATCTCTCCACCCTGTTATGGGGTAGCTTGCTGTTTCTCCTGCTGATTCCGATGATTCTGGGCATCTGCCGTGTTCCGCTGCGGGAGGCGGCATACTGCGCTGCCTGCGCCTATCTGATGGAGCATATCGCCTACTGCCTCCGGCTGCTGGAGGAGTGGGCGCTGGCTCCGGCAGATGTCTCGGTGGGCTCCCTCCTCTATTTTCTGAACAGCATACTGGTCTACGGGGTTGTGTACCTGCTGTTTGTCCGCAAAATGGTGCAGAAGGGGCACTATGTCACCAACGCGCTGAACTCCATGAGCCTGACCCTTGGCGTGCTGGCGGTGGTGCTAGTGATGAGCGCACTGGCCTCCGCCTATGAGTTCGAGGAGGTTCATGCCGTCTACGCCCTGTTCTGCTGCACCGGAACCCTCTACGGTCAGCTCCGGCATCAGCAGAAGCAGAGCCTGGAGCAGGAGCTTGCCCTCCAGAAGCAGCTCTGGCAGCAGCAGAAGAACCAGTACGAGATGAGCCGGGACACCATCCACCTCATCAACCAGAAGTGCCACGACCTGAAGCATCAGGTGAACGCCCTGCGCCACATTGACGAGCCGGAGTACAAGAACGCCTTTATCGACTCCCTTCAGGACGCGGTGATGATTTACGACACGAAAATCGAGACGGGGAACGAGATTTTGAACGCCGTCCTGACGGAAAAGAGCCTCCGGTGCCAGCAGGCGCACATCACCCTGACCTGCCTGGCGGAGGGCAGCGCCCTGGCCTTCCTGGACGCCGTAGACCTGTACACACTGTTCGGCAACGCACTGGACAACGCCATGGAGGCAGTGTCCCAGTTGGAGGAGGAGAGCCGCCTCATCCGGGTGACGGTGCGGCAGCGGTCTGACCTGGTTCTCGTCCAGGTGGAGAACCCCTATCAGGGCACCCTGACCCTGGAGGACGGCCTGCCGGTGACCGGCAAGGAGGAGAAGGGCTGGCACGGCTTCGGCCTGCGGAGCATCCGCAGCATTGCTGAGCGTTATCAGGGTCTGTTCCAAATCAGCACCGAAGGGCAGCTGTTCCGCCTCCGCATCACCTTTCCTGGCGATGCGCAATTTACGGCAGAAAAACAACAGCTCACGGCAAATCAGCCCACTTTTCATTAACTCTGTGTTAAAATCCTCCTATCCAGCCGGATGCTCCGGCAAAAAAAACGGATAGGAGAATTCTTTATGGAAAAAAAGAAGAAACACCCGGGATTGGCGTTGAAAATCGTCACCACCGCACTGCGGGGCCTTGTCTGCCTCGTCCTTGTGGTGCTGATGGTTGCGGTCAACACCATCCTGCCCGGCTACGAACGGATGGTGGACAGCCTGCTGAACGGCTTCGACATCTCTGTAGACAACTCTGATGTGGACACCACCGGGCTTGACCTGGACTACTACACCGCCGACTACACCTCTGAAACCATTGGCGACGCCGAGGACGCCCTGGCTGACCAAATCGCTGACGAGGGCGTCGTCCTGCTGGAGAACGACGGCACCCTGCCCCTCAGCTCAGACACGGTGTACAGCCTGTTCAGCGTGAACAGCGCGACGGTCACCTCTACGGACAGCATGACGGGCGGCCGGAGCCTCCAGACCCTGTTCTCCGAGGCAGGGGTCAGCATCAACACTACCCTGTGGGACTTCTACTCTGCCAAGTCCGGCGAGGGCTACGGCCTGGGCAGCGGCTCCATCAGCTACGGCGACGATGAGGACTTCTCCATCAACGAGGTTCCCCTCAGTGAGTTGGAGGCGGAGGACGGCCTGCTGGAGACCGTGGAGGGCACCGTCCCTGTCTACTGGCTCAAGCGGGTGGCCGGTGAGGGCCGGGATATGCCCCGCTCCATGTACAACCACACCGACATCGAGGAGGACAAGAGCAAAAGCTATCTGGAGCCTGACTCCATCGAGCTGGAGATTCTCCAATACCTGAACGACAACTTTGACCAGGTCATCCTGGTGGTCAACTCCAACGCAGCCCTGGAGCTAGGCTGGCTGGAGGACTATCCCAATATCACCGCCGTCCTCTACGCTCCCGGCGGCATCGAATCCGTTCCCCGTATCCTCACCGGTGAGGTGAACCCCTCCGGCCGGACAGTGGACACCTTCGCCGCCGACGCCCTGGCCTCCCCCGCCGCCCAGAACTTCGGCGATTATCAGTACACCGATGAGGACGGCAACATGACCGTTTACAACTACGTCTCCTATGAAGAAGGCATCTATGTGGGCTATAAGTACTACGAGACCCGCTATGAGGACGTGGTGCTGAACCAGGGCAACGCCGGGGACTACGACTATGATACCGAGGTGGTCTATCCCTTCGGTTACGGTCTGAGCTACACCACCTTCGAGTGGGCTAACATGACCACCACCTGGACGGAGGACACCTGCACCGTCACCGTGGACGTAACCAACACCGGCGACGTGGCGGGCAAGGACGTGGTGGAGATTTATATCCAGTCCCCCTACACCGAGTACGAATCGCAAACAGCGTGGAAAAGGCCTCCGTCGCCCTGGTGGGCTACGGCAAGACCAGTGAACTGGAGGCTGGGGCCACGGAGACGGTGGAAATCTCCTTCTCCCGGGAGCAGCTGAAATCCTATGACTACACCAACGCCCAGACCTACATTCTGGACGCGGGCGACTACTATGTCACCGCCGCCGCCAACGCTCACGCTGCAGTGAACAACGTTCTGGCCGCCAAGGGCGCTGACGTGGAAGGGGACGCCTCCTTTACCTCCCTCTATGTGGTGGAGGAATTTGACGCCACCACCTACTCCGTGGACAGCTACAGCGGCGTGGCAATCACCAACCAGCTCTCCGACGCCCAGGGCGACGTCACCTACCTGACCCGGTCTGACTGGGTGGGCACCTTCCCCACTCACGACGGCGAGGTCAGCACTCAGGTCTCCACCTGGGGCAACGAAATCAACGGCGAGGACGGGGTGTCTTACACCTACACCAAAACCGCCAGCGACGAGCTGCTGGCCCAGCTGGAAAGTTTTGACTCCGGCAGCCCGGTGGACGCCTCCACCATCGACGTAGACATCGTCTATGGGGCGGACAACGGCTTGACCCTTATCGACCTGCGTGGCCTGGACTATGACGACCCCCTGTGGGATGACCTGCTGGACCAGCTTACCGCCGAGGACTATTACACCACCGTCTCCTGTTCCGGCTACGGCGTGGAGGCCATCGAGAGCGTGGATAAGCCCTTCACCATCGACGCCGACACCGCCAACGGTCTGATTTACGGCAGCACCGGGAAGATGTACCCCAGCGCCATGACCCTGGCCCAGACCTGGAACCAGGAGCTGGCGCTGGAGTTTGGCACCATGATCGGCAACGAGGCTCTGTTGGGCGGGTGTAACGGCTGGTATGCACCCTCCATGAACATCCATCGCACCCCCTTCTCCGGGCGGAACGGCGAGTACTACTCTGAGGATGCCTTTCTCTCCGGGGCCGTGGCCTCCAACGCCATCTATGGGGCAGCTACCAAGGGCGTGTATGCCTACATCAAGCACTTTGCCTTCAACGACCAGGAGAACCATCGGGGCGACCGGGAGGGCCAGTACTCCATCGCTACCTGGCTCAACGAGCAGTCCGCTCGCGAAATCTACCTGGTGCCCTTCGAGATGTGCATGAAGGTGGGGGATGTAGAGCTGAAGTACATCGCCCAGGATGAGGACGGCAACCTCACCAATGCCACCACCACCATCCGGGCGTCCCAGGCGGTCATGACCTCCTTCAACCGGGTGGGCGCTACCTGGACAGGCGGCGACTACGGGCTGCTCACCGGCATCCTCCGCAATGAGTGGGCCTTCGACGGCTTCGTGCTGACGGATAATGCCAACACCGGCGTGTTCATGGACGGCTACCAGATGACGGAGGCGGGCGGCGACGCCAAGCTGACCTCTCTGGAGGAGGCTGCCCGGTACGACTTCGACGAGAACGACGCGGCCACCTACTACTACGCACGTCAGGCCATGCACCACATCCTCTACACCATCGCCAACTCCAACGCCATGAACGGCCTGGCCCCCGGCGGTACCTTCGTGGAGGGGATGCGCATCGTGGACAAAATCATCATCGCCGTGAACGCAGTCTGCGTTCTGCTGATTCTGTGGATTGCCTACACCATCTTCCGCACCTTCAAGCCCAGCAAGCGCAAGCTGGCCAAGCTGGAGCGCAAGGCGGCGAAGAAGGCCGCCAAGAAGGCCGCAAAGCAGGCATAACGGCATCCATCATTTGAGTTTCCCGCTTCCCAAATACAGCTCCCCGGCAGCGTCTGCTGCCGGGGAGCACTTCATTTGACAACATATATTATTTTCTTTTATCGGAATACCGCAGGCAGCATCTGGCGCCCCTTATACCCATCACCCCTTCGGAATCCGCTGAAGCGCAGCGTTCAGCGCAGCCACCTGTTCGGGGGGAATCGTATCCCCCGCCATTTTCAGCAGCCCCTCCAGGGTCATGGCGGCCAGCATGGTTTGCAGGCTGGCGTTTTGGTTGGCGCTCTTTGCCACATCCCCCCGGCTGGCAATGGCGGCGTCCATCAGGGGCTGAACGACCCGTCTCGTCTCCGGCGCGGACATCAGCACGCCAAATTTATCCTTGATGGAGTAGCAGTTGGGGTCGTAGGTGTCTCGGTCAAACCAGTTGACCACCTTGACCACGTTCCCCATATAATAGGCCGGGTTCGGCTTCTGCACCCTTTGGATGGTCATGCTGTCCGTGCAGCCGCCGGAAACGGCGGTGAGTTCATGCCTGCCGGTGATGGGGACGGTGAATGTCACAATTTTATCACAGGGCTTCGTCTGGAACGCTTTGCCGTCCACCAGCAGCGTCACAGAGGGGAGGTTGGAGTAGACCTTGACCTCCGTTTGCGCCTCCGGCCTGTCCACATACCGCTTCCCGCAGAGGTGAAGGAACGGCTCCCTGCTCCAATACGCCTTGTACAGATAGAAGGCGTCCTTCTTTACCTTCCTGTCCATGGTGACGAGGCCCTTCTGGTTTACGCCGTGGCCGCCGCCCTCGTCCCGTCCGTCTGCGGCAAAGTCAAAGAGGTTCCACACATGGGTCGCCCACAGGTAGGGGCGCTGGGCGATGCAGCCCAGGAGGTACTCATGGTAGACCGCCTGATACTCCTCCGAGTAGTCCCCCTTTTCCGGGGCGGCGTTGTGATACGCCGGGTTGGTGTCCGCGCCGTACTCAGAGAAGCCGATGATGCGCTCCGGGAAGCGGGCGTGATAAGTGTCAAAGAAGCTGTCATTTTGCGCCAGGTCGCCCAGATACCAACCAAAGTACAGGTTATAGGAGCCAATGTCCGGAATCATGGTGATGGGGCTGTCAATTTCCAGCATGAACGCATGGGCCATGGTGGTGACCCGGGACGGATCCAGGCGGTGGCACAGGTCGTTCAGAATACGGTGGTTCTCCAGCAAGTCCTCCGTGACCTGGCTGGAGGCGGTGATTTCGTTGCTCAGACCCCAGCAGACAATGGAGGGGTGGTTGTAGCACTGGTTGACAAGTTCCGTCATCTGGGAGACAGTATTCGCCCGTCCCCCCGGCATATGACAGGTGATGTAGGGGATCTCCGCCCAGACGATGAGTCCGTTTTCATCGCACAGGTCATAAAATTCCTGGGCCTGCTGGTAGTGGGCCAGACGCACTGTGTTTGCGCCGATTTCCCGGATGATGTCCATATCAGCCCGATGGTGTTCCATCGTCAGGGCGTTGCCCACACCGGCCCAGTCCTGATGGCGGCTGACGCCCCGCAGGGGATAGCTGCGGCCGTTGAGGAAGAAGCCCCGCTCCGGGTCAAAGGAGAAGGTGCGGCAGCCGAACCGGACGGCCTGCTCGTCCTCCCCCAGCCTGACCACGGCGGTATAGAGGTATGGGTCGTCCACGCCGTCCCACAGGTGGACGTTTTCTATCGTGAGGGAAACGACTGCCTTGCCGTCCTTGGCAGGGGCGGAGGCCGTCTGGCCTGCCACCGCTACCGTCATCACGCCGCTCCCACACACCTCGGCCTCCACCGTCACCTCGGCGCTGGAGCCCTTTACCACAGGGGTTACATGAATCTGCCCCAGATGGTTCTCCGGCAGGCTCAGCAGCCGGACGCCGCGGTACAAGCCGCCGTAGAAGGTAAAGTCCGCCTTCTGGGGATAGCAGAAGTTATTCTCCCCGTTATTCACCTCCACCCGCACCGTGTTCCGCTGCCGCAACACAGGGGTGACCTCCACCCAAAAGGCGGAGTATCCCCCTTCGTGGTGGCAGAGCCTCTCGCCGTTGACGTAGACATCGGCAATCATGGCGGCGGCGGGGAACTCCAGATAGACCCGCTGGCCGTCTGGCCGGGCAAACTCGTTCTCATAAACGCAGGTGCCGCGGAAATAGTCGTTGCCGCCGTCCTGACCGTCTGCGGCGTTCCAGGTGTGGGGCAGGTCTACCCGCTCCGGTGCGCAGCCGGGCTTCGTGAACAGCCAGCCCTCGTTGAAGTTAAAACTCTGACGCATAAAATACTCCTTCCTATTTGGCGGTGTCAATCAGCACCAGGGACAGGTCGTTCACATTGGTGCCAGTGGGGCCGGTGATGATGAGGTTGCCCACCGCTTGCAGCGCATGATAGGCATCGTTGTTGTTGAGATATGCCTCAACGTCGATGCCAAGCCCTTCCAGTTCCCCGCAGGTATCCCCGTCGGCATAGCCTCCGGCGGCGTCGGTGGGGCCGTCGGTGCCGTCGGAGCCGACGCTGAGAAGCGCCGCGTTTGGTATCCCCGCCAACTCCGCTGCCGCCGCCAGGGCAAGCTCCTGATTCCGCCCGCCCAGGCCGCTGCCCCGGAGGTGTACCACCGTCTCGCCCCCGGCCAGGAAGGCCAGCCTTTTCCCGTCGGCGGCGTGGCTTCGGGCAATCGCCCCCAGGAAGCGCCCGGCCTCCCTGGCCTCGCAGGCCAGCCGGTCTGTCAGCAGAATCGGCTCATACCCCAGGGCGGCGCAGCCGGACATGGCCGCCCCGCACAGCTGCCGGACGCTGCCGATGAT
>JAJQFX010000258.1 GCA_021200895.1 Clostridiales bacterium
CCCTTCTGCTCCACCGCCGTCTTGACCCCCTTCGCCAGGTTGTAGCCAAAGCCGCTGAGGGGCACCGTGGCCCCGGCTCCCGCCCAGTTTACCAGCGGCTCGTACAGGCCCAGCGCCCCCAGAATCACCCCCGCCACCACATAACAGGTCAGAATATTGGCCGGGGTCAGGCTGGTCTTGTCGATCAGGAGCTGCCCGATCAGGCAGATGACGCCGCCGCAGACGAACGCCTTGCAAAAGGATAGAAACACTTCCATACGGTTCACCTCACTGGATTGTATTGGAAAGGGCGATGGCATGGCAGATGCCAGGGATGCTCTCCCCCTGGGCCAGGGACACCGGAGAGTGCAGCGCTCCCGTGGGGCAGAACAGCACCCGGTTCCACTTCCCCGCCCTCATGCCGTTCAGCACAAGGCCGCACAGGACGCTGGCAGAGCAGCCGCAGCCAGACGCGCCGCAGTGGACATCCTGCGCTTCTACATCAAAGAGCAGGCAGCCGCAGTCGTTATAGCGGTCAGAAAGGTCGACGCCCTCCCGCTGCAGCAGCTCTTTGCAGAGCTGCCGCCTCAGCATCCCCAGGTCGCCGGTCAAAATCAGGTCGTAATCCTCCGGGGTGCGGCCTGTGTCGGCGAAGTGCGTCAACAGCGTGTTGCAGGCTGCTGGTGCCATGGCCGCTCCCATATTGTTGGCGTCCTTGATGCCCATGTCATTGATTCTCCCCACCGTCACATGGGTAAGATAAGGCCCCTCCCCTGCTCTGGCCAGCACCGCCGCACCGGCAGCGGTTGCCGTCCACTGGGCGGTGGGGGTGCGCTGGCCACCGTACTCCAGCGGGGTGCGGTACTGCCGTTCGGCGGTGCAGAAGTGGGAGGAGACCACCGCCGCCGCCCACTCCCCGAAGCCGCCGTCCAGCGCCATGGCGGCCAGCGCCAGCGCCTCCCCCATGGTGGAGCAGGCTCCGTACAGGCCGAAGAAGGGCCGAGCCGCCTTCCGGGCGGAGTAGCCCGCCGCAATGCACTGGTTCAGGAGATCCCCCGTAAAGAGGAGGTCCATGGCGGCCATAGGCTGCTTCGCCTTTTCCAGCGCCTTCTCCAGCGCCAGCTGCTGCATGGCGCTTTCCGCCTTCTCCCAGGTGGATTCCCCAAAGGTGGTGTCCTGCTCTATCAGGTCAAAACTCTCCCGCAGGGGGCCCTGCCCCTCCTTCTTCCCTGCTATGCTGGCAAAGCCTGCCAGGCTGGGAGGGCTGGCCAGGGCGAAGGTCTGCGTGCCTTGCTTTTTGGTTTCCAACTGTCCTCACGACCCTTCCGGTGTTTTCCTTCCTATTGTTTGCAATGGCAGAAAATTTATCCGTATGCGGACGGAAAAATCCTCGCTGCTCCTGACCGCTATTATCAAAAAACGCCAAAGTTGGCGAGAAATCCCCGGCTTTGTTTGTCGCCGTCTGCCCTTGTTTTTCCCGGCGCAATCTGCTATACTACGTAAAATATCACCCACCCATTGCGAGACGTATGTTTAGGAGGTGCAACCATTCATGGGCTTGGAGGAAAGCCGTACCATCGGTTATATCTGCCCCAAATGCCACAACAGCGTTGTGGTAGACAAAGATTTGTTCACGCTGACTTCCGCCCCTGTCGTGATTCCATGCCCCTGCGGCGGCTCCCGGCTCATCATCGAGTATTCCGGCGACCAGTTCAAGCTGAACGCTCCCTGTGTGGCCTGCGGCAGCAACCACACGGTTTACTGCTCCGCCAAGGACTTTCGTACCCGCCGGGGCATGGCGTTTTCCTGTAAGAAAACGGGGCTGGACTGCTGCTATGTGGGGGAGGAAGGCGTCGTTTACGACGCGCTGCCCCGCCTGGAGGCCCGCACAGACCAGCTGGAGGAGGCCAAGGACGCCCAAGGCACTTTCCTGAACGAACTGGTGATGACGGAGATACTGGACGAACTGAAGGACATCGCCCAGCGGGGCGGCATATCCTGCACCTGCGGCAGCAAGGAGTGGCAACTCAAACTCCACTATTCCGCCATCGAGGTGGTTTGCAGCAGCTGCGGCAATGCCCTGCGCCTGCCCGCCGCCACCATGGATGATTTGGGCGACCTGTGCTGTAAACAGACGCTGCTGATACAAGGCGGATAACCTGCGATCCCCCGACGGGGTCGGTTTCCCCGGCGTTTACCGATAGCTTTGCGATCAATAAATTGAAGGAGATGCTGAAATGATTAACACAAATGCAGCCGAGAAGTTTGTGAAAGAGGGCCTGACCTTCGATGACGTGCTATTGATTCCGGCGGAGAGCGATGTGCTCCCCTCTGACATCGACCTGCACACCCAGCTGACCAATAAGATTCGCTTGAACATCCCCATCATGAGCGCCGCCATGGATGCCGTCACGGAATACCGCATGGCCATCGCCATGGCCCGGGAGGGCGGCATCGGCATCATTCATAAGAATATGTCCATCGAGGCTCAGGCCGAGCAGGTAGACATGGTGAAGCGGTCAGAGAACGGCGTCATCACCAACCCCTTCTGGCTCTCCCCTGGCCACACCCTGGCTGAGGCGGACGAACTGTGCGCCAAATATCACATCTCCGGCGTCCCCATCTGCGAAAAGGACGGCAAACTCATCGGTATTATCACAAACCGCGATATGAAGTTTGAGACCGACCCCAATAAGCTCATCACCGAGATCATGACCAAGGATAGCCTGATCACCGCCCGGGAAGGCATCACCCTGGACGAGGCCAAGGCTATCCTGTGCAAGTATAAAATCGAGAAACTCCCCATTGTAGATGAGAAGGGCTATCTGAAGGGCCTCATCACCATTAAGGACATTGAGAAGGCTGTGGCCTATCCCAACGCCGCCCGTGACGACAAAGGTCGCCTGTTGTGCGGCGCGGCCATCGGCGTCACCGACGACGTGCTGGACCGTGTTGCCGCCCTGGTGGAAGCGGGGGCCGACGTGCTGTGCCTGGACTCCGCCCACGGCCACTCCCGCAACATTCTCCGCAATGCGGAACGCATCAAGGCCCTGTATCCCGATGTGCAGCTGATTGCAGGCAACGTTGCCACCGCCGCAGGCTGCGAGGCTCTCATCAAGGCCGGTGTGGACTGCGTAAAGGTAGGCATTGGCCCCGGCTCTATCTGCACCACTCGCGTAGTGGCCGGTATCGGCGTGCCTCAAATCACGGCGGTCTATGACGCGGCCTGTGTGGCCGCCAAGTACGGCGTGCCCATCATCGCGGACGGCGGCATTCAGTACTCCGGCGACATCGTGAAGGCCCTGGCCGCTGGCGGCAACGTGGTCATGCTGGGCTCCCTGCTGGCCGGCTGCGAGGAGGCTCCCGGCGAAATTGAAATCTACCAGGGCCGCTCCTTCAAGACCTACCGCGGCATGGGCTCCATCGCCGCCATGAACAACGGCTCCAAAGATCGCTACTTCCAGGCCGGGCAGCGCAAGCTGGTGCCGGAGGGCGTGGAGGGCCGTGTCCCCTACAAGGGAACCCTGTCCGATACCATCTTCCAGATGCTGGGCGGCATCCGCTCCGGCATGGGCTACTGCGGCGCGCCCAACATCTCCGAATTGCAGAGCAAGGGCCAGTTCGTCCGCATCACCTCTGCCGGTTTGAAAGAGTCCCATCCCCACGACATCTCCATCACCAAGGAAGCCCCCAACTACTCCGTCCGATAAGCGGCAAAAGAAAATACAGCATCCGTTCCGGTATCCCATCGGAACGGATGCTGTTTCTTTTTGTGAAAATATGGTTCAATGCTTCTCCGGAAGGAAGGCTGCCACGGTCTCTGCAATCAGCACGGCGGAAATGACGGCCCCCAGGGCGCTGAAATAGTTTACCCCGTACAGAAGCGGAGACAGGGACGCCAGGACAGCAATGACGGATAACCCTTTAAGCGCTGACTTCCCCTTCCCTCTCCATAAATACAACACGCCTAACGCCAACAGCAGGCAGGAGAGGATAGCCGTCAGCAGCGGGCCAAACAAAGCGTATCCAAAGGGGGTCAGGCTGAAATAGGAATAAGTCCTCCGAATCGTATCAATGCTGCCGTCCGCCGCCTGGACGCCAAAGTTCAGCACCGCGCCGTAGGGCAGCAGCTCCAGAAGCACCGCTGCAACCGGCAAAAGGACAAGCCATAGCTTCCTGCCCTTCAAGGCAATCCGCCCCCTTCCGGCTCAGATGGTGTAGTAGCCCAAATCGTTATCGTCATCCTCCACGATTTCCAGGCAAAGGTGGTTGAACCGCCCACACAGCTTGAGGATGCAGCAAAACAAGCCCGCAATGGCCAGGCTGACGCCGACGATTTTACCGATGAGTTTCAGTTTATTGGTATTCATAGGAACCTCCATAGACCTGACGCCTGCCTGCTGACGGGGCAGGTGCGCCGTTGTTCTACCCTTAGTTTACAGGAAACTACTGGAAAAGGCAATGAATTTTTTCATATTTTTAATTTGTTTTTGCAACCAAACAGGGCCGCGTCCCGTCTTTTATAGTAAGAAAACAAAAAACGCACCTTCCCAAACAGCAGCGCTGCTTCCATCACGCTTTCTCAAATGAAAAGGGGGTATATTTATGAGAATCTGTAGACTTATATCAATCAGACAGGATGGGTCAATCATATGAATGACAACGAAATCATCGAACTGTTCTGGGCACGGGAAGAAGCCGCCCTTGTTCAGACGCGGCACAAATATGGGAGGCTGTGCGTTTCCGTGGCGAAGCATATCTTGTCCGACGCAAGAGACGTTGAAGAATGCAGCTCCGACGTGCTTCTGAAGCTGTGGAATACCATCCCGCCGGAACGCCCCTGCTCCCTGGCGGCGTACATCAAGCGCATCGCCCGTAATCAGGCGTTAGACCGCGCCCTGTACAACGGCGCGGAAATGCGGAAAAGCGCCCTGACCGAATCCTATGAGGAGTTGTCCGCCTGCCTGACAGACGGACAGACGACGCCGGAGCAGTATCTGGAAGGCCAGGCACTGCGGGAGTTCCTGAACCGCTTCCTGGAAGGGCTGCCAAGCGAGGCCCGTATCATATTTGTGCGCAGATACTGGTATGGTGAGCGCATCCGCGAAATCGCTCAGGCTCTGCATTACAGTGAGGGAAAGGTGAAGTCCTCCCTCTATCATACGCGCAACCGTCTGCGAAAGCAGATGGCGCAGGAAGGAGTTTCATTATGAATTACCAGCGTTTTCAGGCGTTTCAGGAGGCCATTGACGACCGCTTCCTGGAGGAGGCCGCTTCTGCAGCGCCAAAGAGAACATCATACCGATTTGCCATCGGCATCGCAGCCTGCTTCTGTCTGCTGATAACGGCGCTTCTGCTCCATCAGCAGTATGTTGTGAACACTGAGGAGCTGGCCAATCCCGTCCAGGCATCCTCTGCGGAAGAACTGGCGGCGCTGGGATACCAGCTCACCGTTCCGGAGGAGGCCACCAACGTCAGCTATGCCACCGTAGATTTGGGCGGCGACTACGCGCTTCCCATGGCGCAGGTCAGTTACCAGGTGGAGACGCAAAGTTACACCTACCGGGCGCTGCAAACCTCCCAGAGCGAGGATATTTCCGGCCAGAGCGAAACTTGGTCCAGCGACCTTTCCTGGCGGCAGGGAGACATTGAGCTTCACCTGTGCTCCAACGAGGAGGAAAGCTGGGTGGGATGGTACGTTGCGGAAGCCCAGACCCAGTGGTGCCTGTGCGCGGAGACGGACGGAGAGACCCTGCTGAACGACGCGATGAGGATTGCGAAGGATCTGGGCATCGACCTTGCAACGGCCCCGGAGGAGGCGGAAAATGTGACCATTCACGTCCTGGAGCTGGACGGCCTGACCGTCGCTGAGACTGCCTTCGTCTATGACGGCATCCAATACGCCTACCGCACCGCCGCCACAGATGCCCTGGAGCTCATCGACATCTCTGGGCAGGAGGGCGACTACACCAGCGAGGAAGCCGTCATGGTCTCATACTGTGATGGGCAGTTGAGCCTGACCGCGGACGGCGCGGGGAAGCTGCTGTGGATAGATGTTGTGCCGGGGCTGGCGTTCAGCCTGAGCGCAGAGGGCAACGCCTCTGCGGACACGTTGACAGCGCTTGCCGATCAACTGTTCGTTCCCATGCAGGGGGACGTTGGATGACCTGTTGCTCCGGGAAGGCTTTCCTGTTTGACAAAGTTTTATCCCATGTAACGCCTGAATATATGGAAAGCCGCTTATCGATATGACACGATAAGCGGCTTTCCTTGTGCGCTATGTAAGGCTATTCAGATGTTTTTCATTGAACCCCCAGCTTGCTGTACAGGAGGTTCGCAATCACGCAAGGTATTGCCCATCCTGCTCAATCAGCTTCCCATCCGGCTCTACAGATACGCCTTCCAGAATGCAGTCAATGTGCCATGCATCAATCATCACGCTGCCTCCAAAGGAGCCGTTGGAGCCGATCCCGATATGGGCAGCGCCGTACATATGCTCGCCTTCGCTGGGATTGACACGGACATCCGCTACCTTATCAAAGCCAAGGCCAAATTCAGCGATGCAGAGGGTTTCCTCCGGGCCGTTTGGGAATTTTGCTGCGGCTGCGGCAAACTCATCTGCATAGCTGCCGCCCTGAATGGAGACGGCATAGCCGTTTTTGACCTGGAAGGTCACTGCCTCCTCCATCAACTCCCACTTGAGGGCAGTGTGGCAGTCAATGACCAGCGTCCCCTCGGCAGAGCCCTCATCCACACCCAGGTTCAGCGTCCCGGCAGGCAGAAGGATAAAGGAGCCGGGCTCGGTGCCGACGCCGCTGTGCGCCCAGCCCGCCAACTGCCCGACCCGGAAGGTCAGGTCGGTACCGTTGGGCGCAGTCAGACGCACCGTATGTTTGCCAAGGAATTGACCGCCGATTTTGTCTGTTATCCCCGCTATCTCATAGAACCTTTCTTTCGTCTTTGGCATCATGCGGTTCAGGAAGTCATCGCTGTTGCCGTTCGGCAAGAGCAAAAGGCGGCTTGACGGCTTGCGTCCTTCCCGTATCCGCGGCCAGGCGTCGGAATGCAGCAGGCCGCGGGTATAAATGGTGATGATGACATCCGCATCGCAGCACACTGTCTCCACAAGCTCCGGCACCTTTTTGCCCGGCTCCGCCAGGTAGCTCAGGCAGACAGGGGCAATTCCCCTTTGATACAGGTCGTCCTTCACGGCAAGATACAAGTCGTTCAGCCCATCCACCTTTTCTATGCCCTCTCCGGACACAATGACGACCTTTTCACCCTTCTGAATCGCCAGCGCGTCCTCCGCAATCAGGGCGGCGGTGTCCTTCCAATCAAGCTTGCTCATCGTCACACAACTCCTTTACTGCTCGAATTTTTCAAAGTATCCTTTGTCGTGGAATGCGAACTCTTTGCTTTTCACCCGCAGAGAAACCGCAAAGGGAAGAAGAATCAGGAAAACGGCGATTCCCAGGAAAATGCCGATGCCTCCGATGACCTGCGGCACCGTCACGGAATGAACTGTCAGCCACTTGAGCGCCGCCGTACTGAGCGGTATCAATACGCACCAGGAAGTGACCAGTCCCGGCCCATAGACGGTCTTTTTGCCCTTCTCGTGATAACGCCGGTACATCATAATACCGCTTCTGGTGTGGTTGATGGTCTCGCCCAATCCGAAGAACAGCACCAGCGTGACCGCGCTGGGCTCAATGACCTGTGTATTGATGGTCAGCAAAATCAATACGATTTCAGCGCCCAGGTTCGTAACCATATTGGTGCAGCGGTTTTGTGGATAGACCATAGGCTCCTTTGAGCCGAAGCCCAGGTTGTTCATATAGTAGAAACCCGCCGGGAAGGAGTTTTCCTCAAAGATGTGCATGGGGACGGCGATGGCCAGCATACAGACCAGCTTGCGACTCATCTCCCAGGTATCCCAGTTCCAGACCAGTGTACAGGCCATAACGACGCCCAGGAAATAGACTGCATACAGCCACATCTGGTCACACCATCTGCTGAATCTCTGTTTCACTTTAACACGCCCTTTTTGCTGCGCATAACCGCCCAATGAAACAGTCGGCTATCGCGTCTTTTATTTTTATTATAACTCCCTGTAAAGCAATCTACAAACAACAGATTTCCCATTCTGTCGCATTTTATGGTGCAAATTTACCGCAAGCCGCCGAAGCGCATTTGTTCAAAGGTTCCCTAGTTGCAATTCACGAAAAAAAGGCGTAAAATAACATTAGATTAGATAGAATAGGGGAATCTCGATATGTTGGAACCTGCACAGGCCCAGCGCTTCTGCCAGTTGCGGCGGGCCGTCATTGAAACAGAATACCTGCACCTGAACCCAGAGCAGCGCCAGGGTGTCTTTGCCACGGAAGGGCCGCTGCTGCTGCTGGCCGGAGCGGGCAGCGGAAAGACGACGGCACTGATCGACCGCATCTCCAATCTGATCAAATACGGCTGCGGCAGCGACCCCCAGTGCGACGAGACGCCGGATTGGGCGACCCCGGAGGACGTGACGTTTTTGGAGGGCTATTTGGCCTCCCCCGCCCCAGAGGACGCCCGCCGGGCGGAGATGCTGTGCCGGTGCCACCCGGCCTCGCCCTGGTCCATCCTCGCCATCACCTTTACCAATAAGGCCGCCGGAGAGCTGAAAGACCGGCTGGCCACCCGGCTGGGGGTGGAAGCGGACGGCGTTTGGGCTTCCACCTTTCACTCCGCCTGCGTCCGCATTTTGCGCAGGGATATTAGCCTCCTGGGCTTTTCCAACTCCTTCACCATCTACGACACAGACGATTCCCTCCGGGTGGTGAAGGACGTGTTAAAGACCTTTAACCTGGACGACCGGACGCTGGCCCCCCGCGCCGCCCTCTCCATCATCTCCAAGGCCAAGGAGGATATGATGCTGGCCGGGGATTACGCCCAGAAGGCCAGGGACTCCGGCGACCTTCGCCAGCAGCAAATCGCCAGGGTCTACCAGGAGTATGAACGCCGCCTGTGGGAGGCCGACGCACTGGACTTTGATGACCTCATCCTCCATACGGTGCGGCTGCTGGAGGCAAACGAGGAGGTGCGCGCCTACTGGCAGAATAAGTTCCGCTATGTGCTGGTGGATGAGTATCAGGACACCAACCACCTGCAATACCTTCTGGTGTCCCTCCTGGCAGGAAAGTGGGAAAATATCTGCGTGGTGGGCGATGATGACCAGTCCATCTATCGCTTCCGCGGGGCCACTATCGAGAACATTTTGGAGTTCGAGCATCAGTACAAGGGCACCCGGGTCATTCGGCTGGAGCAGAACTATCGCTCCACCAAGAACATCCTGGGCGCGGCCAACGCTGTCATTGGCAACAACACCGAACGCAAGGGGAAGAACCTGTGGACGGAGCATCCCGATGGCGCAAAAATCAAATGCTACTCCGCCGTCAATGAATCGGACGAAGCCCAGTACATCTCCGCTCAAATCATGCAGGCGGTCAGTTCCGGCATGGCGTGGAAGGACTGCGCCGTGCTGTACCGGATGAACGCCCAGTCCAACGC
>JAJQFX010000073.1 GCA_021200895.1 Clostridiales bacterium
ACTTCAACAAATCATTGATTAGTCTCAACACCCATGTCTACCCTACGTTTCGTTTCCCATAGCCACGAAACAATCATTACCATAGGTCTACCCTACATATCGTCTACCATAGAAGTTTTAGCTTTCCGGGGCTTTTCAGGCTGCCAAAAAACTGTGTTTTATACTGGCGCTGACGCTGAGATTCAAAACTTTTTTTGTTAGGTAGCCATTTTCAAACAAAAGAATCCACAACTATGTAAATTTACCAATTCATATAGGGGGGAATCACGTAAACCAAGAAGCCCGGTAGCCCATTCTCCAACGCTGCCACAATCCAATTCCCCAGATAGCAGCACGCCAGAAAGGCAACCTACCCGGCTGGCTTACTCTGGGAAGTGAGCATAAAAATAGCCCACCGGGCCACGATCCCGCTGTGTTGAAGTTACACAGTAGGATAGCAGCCGGCGGGCTAGTAAAATATACGAGTTTTCGCTTTCTAAATAATGGAGGCAGCTTTCAAATAATGCTGTCAAAAAACATAAAATTCAGGTACTTAAAACATCTTGCTGCGGCGGAAAAGAAATTGGTTGAATCATATTCATGCTTCGCACATCGTTTCATACATCATTTCATGAGGATTCCTTATTTGGCCCTTCGCATGTACGCAAGGCACTCTGTGCAGCCACGATCATGGAAATCGCCATTGCGGACAGTATCACGCATACGCCGCTTCCGGTGGACACAGTCATCGTCCGGAAAAACGCCTCGTCCGTGCCAAATTGCAGGAGCATGGCGATTTCCAGTGACAGCATGGAAACCAGGGCGGACGCAAAGCTGACTGCCTTGGAGGCCGCCAGGATAGGGTCATGCAGGGCGCGATAGCGCAGGAGATTTCGGATGGCGACACCTGTCTTGGAGAAAGTATAGGCGGCCATTGCGTAAATCAGATACCCCGCATAGCGGGAACCCTGATGGCTGGCGACGGCCAGCACCACGATACCGGATAAAATGAGATTCAGGAATAGCAGCAGGATGCCGCAGGCGCGGTATCGCCGCCACTTTGCTGCCTCCGGGCGGCTCTCTCCATGCACATCGCCCAGCAGCATCCACCGCATCAGCATCAGCAGAAGATAATAGCCCCCCAGCGTCACAAACCAGTATGAGTGATAGTAAATGCCGCATAGGATTTCCCAGAGGGCATACACCAGGTTGACCGCCGCTGAGCTGACCAGGGACAGGAATGTCTTGCGCTGGTCAGCTGACAGGTATCCCTGGAGACTCGTTTTTAGTTGCTTCATCCCTCACCGCCGAATGACACACATGATGATTTTGGCAATATCCTCAACGGGGTCTTTGCAGTCTGACCGCAGCCAACGCTTCACAATGCCCATCACGCCTTCGATGTAAAAGGCAAGCATATAGCTGCGCTCCTGTTCCGGCACATGATAGCGCGCTAATATCTGGTCAAGGATGTCGCCGAACATAAAGTCATAGGTTTTAGAGGTCTGCATGACTTCTGGATTGGCAAGGACGACCTTGAACACCGTTTTCTGCTCCGCTATATAGGTCAGATATGGGATCAGGTATTCCGGCGTGATCAGGAACAGCTGCTCCAGCGAAGCGGTTCCGATGCGCTGCCTGAACTCCGGTATGGTTTCCTTGAAGTACAGGAGGAATTGCTGATTCATCTGTTCCACACACTCCGTCAGCAGATCCCCAATCGTTTCATAGTGAAGATAGAAGGTGGAACGGTTGACACCGGCTTTCTTACAAATCTCTGTGACCGTGATATACTCGAACTCCTTCTGCTCCATCAGGGCCAGAAAGGCTTCATCCATCCTTCGGGCGGTGTTGAAATATTTGCTTTCCGATTTTGTCATTCCGGTTGCCTCCTATCTGCCCGGATGATTCGTTTGCGTCAGTCTTCGCTGATTTTCCTGGCAAGCTCCATGATTTCAAAGGCGTACTTCTGCTTCCCCGTTTCCAGCATCCGCTTGTAAATGGGATAGTTGACCGACATGACCAGGAGCCCCAGCAGGCCGATGATGATGCCCGCCACCATTGTCGCCCTGGTCGGCGTACAGATTACTTGCATGGAAAGGCACATCCCCACTCCGGTCACCAGCGCCCCAACGATGCCAAAGGCATAGGCAAAGACGACTGCCGGCAGCTTTGCCTTCCGGTCCAGCTTCTTCAATGCGACGACCTTGGAGGTATCCTTGGGCGCGTACTCGTTGGCGAGGACTTCTGCGTAAAGTTTGTCTGTGTTCATTCTGATGAACCTCCTTTGTTTGGATACTTCTATTATAAGAGGTTCATATGACGAACGGAACGACACGCATTGCCCATCGTGTCGGTTTCAGGGTTTAGCAGCTTTCGCTGGAGGCCGTGCCAGCCCCCGGGCCTGTATCACCTATCATACCATAAGTTCGCCCGTCCATCCAGCAGATGCGCTTCCTTTTCCATAATCGGCTGAAAAAGTTCTAATTTTGCAATCAGAGGAGCGAAAATTGAACGCTATAGGAGAAAAAGCAAAGCGCTTATTCCAGGTAAGGAAATTTTGAAATAATTGTAAAAATTTCCGAAACCCTCTTCCCAAATAAGGGGAAATGCAGTAAAATAGGTATGGAATCATAAAAATGTTCTCTGCCCGTCTGCGGAGAGGGAGAAAAGGAGCTGTCAGTATGGAAACACCCAAGTATAAACGAGTGCTTTTGAAAATCAGCGGAGAGACGTTGGCTGGCGACAAACATTCCGGGCTGGACTTTGAAGTCATTGGCAATGTGTGCGATGCAATCAAAAAGTGCGTTGACCTTGGCGTTCAGGTGGGCGTCGTCGTTGGCGGCGGCAACTTCTGGCGCGGCAAGAAGGACGGCGGCGAGAATATGCAGCGGGTGCGGGCTGACCACATGGGGATGCTGGCCACCACGATTAACGCCCTGGCTGTGGCCGACGTGCTGGAGCAGAAGCACGTAGAGGTGCGGGTGCAGACCGCTATTGCCATGCAGCAGATTGCGGAGACCTATGTGCATGACCGGGCGGTGAACCATCTGGAGCATGGCCGGGTGGTCATCTTCGCCTGCGGCAGCGGCTGCCCCTACTTCTCCACGGATACGGCGGCGGTGCTCCGTGCGGCGGAGATCGGCGCGGATGTGATTTTGCTGGCGAAGAACATTGACGGCGTCTATAATGCCGACCCGGCCAAGGACCCCACTGCCACGAAGTATGACGCCATCTCCTATGACGATGTGCTGGCCCAGCGGCTGGGCGTGATGGACTTTACGGCAACGTCCCTCTCCATGGACAACAGCATTCCGGTGCTGCTGTTCGCCCTGAAGGACCCGGAGAACATTGTCCGCGCCGTCATGGGTGAGAATATCGGCACGGTCGTCAGCTGAGCTGCTGTTTGATACGAACAGGCTGAGAAATTTTTCAAGAAAAGGAAGCATGGAGGTTTATTATGAAGGAATTTTCCAAAGAATATGATGTGAAAATGGGCAAGACCATTGAATCCGTAAAGGGCGACTTCGGCTCCGTCCGGGCAGGCCGGGCCAATGCCCAGGTTCTGGACCGCATCACGGTGGACTATTACGGCACCGCTACCCCGCTGAACCAGGTGGCCGCCATCTCGTCCCCCGACCCCCGGCAGCTGGTCATCAAGCCTTGGGAGCGCAGCCTGCTCAAGCCTATCGAGAAGGCCATCAATACCTCCGATTTGGGCATCAACCCCCAGAACGACGGCAGCGTGATTCGTCTGCCCTTCCCCCAGCTTACCGAGGAGCGCCGTAAGGAGCTGACCAAGCAGGTGCGGAAGTACGGCGAGGCCGGCAAGGTCGCCGTGCGCAACATCCGCCGGGACGCCATGGACAAAATCAAGGCCCAGAAGAAAAAGAGCGAAATCACGGAGGACGATGCCAAGCTGCTGGAAAAGGAGCTGCAAACCATCACCGACGCCCGCTGCAAGGAAATTGACCAGCTGACGGCTGCCAAGGAAAAGGAATTGATGAGCGTCTGAACCGGTTCTCAGGGGAGGCAGGAATCGTTTCTCTGCCTCCCGGAACTGTTTGGCGCGTTTTGCGGATGAAACGGCGGAACGCCGTTTCATTCCTTATTCCCCGTGAATCATGTTTGGAGTGAACAAAGCTACATGGCACTTTTTCAGAAGGAAACAGCCCAGGCGGAGCCGGACTTTTCCAACCTGCCCCAGCATATTGCCATCATTGTGGACGGCAACGGCAGGTGGGCGAAGCAGAGGGGGCTGCCCCGCACCGCAGGCCACGCCGCTGGAGCGGAGAATTTCCGCAAGGTCGCGACCTACGCCAAGGAAATTGGCCTGCAATATTTAACGGTATACGCCTTTTCCACAGAGAACTGGAAGCGGCCCCAGGAGGAAGTCAACGCCATCATGCGCCTGCTGAAAAAGTACCTGCTGGAGGCCATCGACCAGATGGAGCGGGACAGGGTCAAGATGCACTTCTTTGGCGACCTGACCCCGCTGACGCCGGAGCTGCGGGAACTGTGTGAGCGCACCCAGGAGATTTCCACCCATTACGATGGCTGCCAGGTCAATATCTGCCTGAATTATGGCGGACGGGATGAGCTGGTGCGGGCCATGAAGGCGTGGTACGCGGACTGTCAGTCCGGCCTGCGGGACCCGGAGGCGCTGACGGAGCAGGTGGTCTCCGACTATCTGTTTTCAAAAGGAGTACCTGACCCGGATTTGATTATCCGGCCCAGCGGAGAGCTGCGCACGTCCAACTTCCTGCTCTGGCAGTCGGCCTATTCTGAATATTATTTTACCGATGTGTTGTGGCCCGATTTTTCTACCGCTGAACTGGACAAAGCGATTGCCGACTTCCAGAAGCGCTCCCGCCGATTTGGAGGTGTTTGACCCATGCTGAGCCGAGTGTTAGTTGCCGTGGTTGGCATACCGCTGATTGTGGCCGTGCTGCTGTTCTGCCCACCGGTCTGTCTGCCCATCGTGCTGTGCGTGCTGAACGTGCTGATCGTATATGAACTGCTCTGGGCCACCGGCGCGCTGAAACAGAAGCGGTTGGTCGTCTATGCGGGGATTTTAGCTGCACTTGTGCCATTTTGGCACTATTTTGACGGCAACATCGTGGTATTCGTGATTGCAGTATTCCTGTTTTTGACGCTGGTGGCGCTGGACGCTGTGACAAGCGCCGAAGACGTGACCTTTGAGCAGCTTTGTATGTCCTTCTTCGCCGGGCTGGTGGCGCCCATGATGCTGTCCACGCTGGTGCTGATTGCCGATGAGGAGCACTCCAAATTCCTGGTGCTGCTGCCCTTTGTCTCCGCCTTCATCAGCGATGCTTTCGCCCTGTTCGCTGGAATGTTGTTCGGCAAGCACAAGCTTGCGCCGAAACTCTCCCCGAAGAAAACTATTGAAGGCAGTCTGGGAGGCTTCGTGGGCTCTGTGCTGGGGTGCTTTGTCTATGGGCTGATTGTGGAGCTGGCCTTCGGCGGTGAGGCGGACTACTTTGTCCTGCTGCTGTACGGCCTGCTGGCCAGTTTGCTGGCCCAGATTGGGGATTTGTTCTTCTCCTATATCAAGCGGGAATATGGCATCAAGGACTACGGGAAGCTGTTGCCGGGGCACGGCGGCGTGCTGGACCGCTTTGACAGCGTGATTTTCTGCGCCCCGTTTACCTTCATTATGGTACATTACCTGACCTTTTTCCAATTTTAAAGTTGAGGGCACCTCTGAACAAATGTTCAGAGGTGCCCTGAGGAAAGTGTGTGACAGTATGAGGAAGATTTCCCTGCTGGGCGCTACAGGCTCCATTGGGCGGCAGTCGTTGGATGTGATTGCCGCCTGTGGAATGTCTGTGGCAGCCATCACGGCAAATAAAAGCGTGGCGCGGCTGGAGGAGCAGACGCGCCAGTTCCATCCCAGCCTGGCGGTGTGTATGGACGAAGCTGCCGCCGCCGACCTGCGGGTGCGTATTGCAGATACGAATACCCGCGTGGCCTCCGGCATAGAAGGACTAGTGGAGGCGGCCACCCTGCCGGAGGCGGACTGCGTCATCACGGCGGTGGTGGGCAACGTTGGCCTCCGGCCCACCCTGGCGGCCCTTCGGGAGAAGAAACGCATCGCCCTGGCCAACAAGGAGACTCTGGTCTGCGGCGGCGAGCTGGTGATGCGGACGGCCAGGGAGTATGGCGCGGAAATTATCCCCGTGGACAGCGAGCATTCCGCCCTCTTCCAATGCCTCCAGGGCAGCCATGACCACGGCGAACTGAAGCGGCTGATCCTCACCTGCTCCGGCGGGCCCTTCTTCGGCCAGAACAGGGAGGAGCTGGCCGGATACACCAAGGCAGACGCACTGAAACACCCCACCTGGAAGATGGGGGCGAAAATCACGGTGGACTGTGCCACCCTGATGAACAAGGGGCTGGAGTTTATCGAGGCCATGCGGCTTTACAGCGTCTCACCTGACCAGGTGGACATCGCGATTCACCGGCAGAGCATTGTCCACTCCCTGGTGGAGTTCCAGGACAATGCCATCCTGGCCCAGCTGGGGGTGCCGGATATGCGCCTCTCCATCGAATACGCCCTGACCTACCCGGCCCGGTGTCCGGCGGTGGTGGAGCCGCTGGATTTATTCTCCTGCCCGCCGCTGGAGTTCCACAGGCCGGACTATGAGACCTTCACCTGCCTGAAACTGGCCCTACAGTGCGCCCGCAGACCGGGGACGCCCCGCGTCGTCCTGAACGGCGCCAACGAGGCGGCGGTGGGCCTGTTCCTGGAGGACAAAATCAGGTTCCTGGAAATCGGCGAGCTGGTGCAGTACGCTTTGGAGACGGTGCCGGAAGGCCCAGCCGACACGCTGGAGCAAATCATGGAGGCTGACCGCGCCGCACGGGAGGCGGTCTATAGCCGTACCCGTTGATGAGCGGTGTTATAGCACTCGATACAAACTGTAAAGCAACTTACCTTGTTGGTAAAATTGCATGACGGGAGACAGTTATGCTCTATATTATTCTGGCAATTTTGATGTTTGGGCTGCTGATTGCAGTCCACGAGTTCGGTCACTTTAGCGTGGCGAAGCTCTGCGGCGTTCGCGTCAATGAGTTTTCCATCGGCATGGGGCCGCTGCTCCTCCACAAGCAGGGGAAGGAGACGGAGTACTCCCTGCGGCTGCTGCCCATCGGCGGGTTCTGCGCCATGGAAGGGGAGGACGAGACCAGCGACGACCCTCGGGCCTTTGGCAACGCACCCGGCTGGAAGCGGTTCCTGATTTTGATTGCCGGTTCCGGCTTCAACTTCCTGCTGGGGCTGCTCATCATGCTGTGCGTCTACTCCACGGTGCAGAGCTATGTGACGCCGCAGATTTCCGGCTTCATGGAGGGCAACCCCTGTGACAGTGAGGAGTATCTGCAAGAGGGGGACATCATTTACTCTATCAACGGCAGCCGCGTCCTGGTATACAGCGATGTTACGATACTGTTCAGCCTGAACAGCGGCGACACGATGGAGATGACGGTTCTCCGGGACGGCGAGAAGATTCACTTTGACGCGCTGCCCCTGACCCTGCGGGAGTACACGGTGGACGGCGAGACGGTGACCAAGTATGGCCTGTATTTCTCCACTGCGGAGGCCAGCCCCTTAGACCGGATACAGCTGGGGTTTGCCTCCACGGTGGACTGTGTGCGGCAGGTCTGGTGGAGCCTGAAAATGCTGATTGGCGGTCAGGCCGGATTCAGCGACCTGAGCGGCCCCATCGGCATTGTGGACAGCATGGCCCAGGTGGGGGAGGCGTCAGCCAGCACGGCGGACGCGCTGCTGAATTTGCTCTATTTTGCCGGGTTTATCGCCATCAACCTGGCGGTAATGAATCTGCTGCCCATCCCGGCGCTGGATGGCGGGCGGGTGTTCTTCCTGCTGGTCAACGGAGTGCTGACGCTGGTGATTCACCGGCAGATCCCCGCAAAGTATGAGGGCATCGTTCATGCGGTGGGCATGGTGCTGCTGCTGGCGTTGATGCTGGCTGTGGCGGTACAGGATGTTTGGCGCATCGTTGCGCAGTAGCGCGGACAAAGGAGAGAGAAAATGACGAAACAAATCATGGTGGGCAGCGTCCCGGTGGGCGGCGGCGCTCCGGTGGCGATTCAATCCATGTGCTCCACCCACACGGACGATGTGGAGGCCACAGTCCAGCAGATTTTGCGGCTGGAAGCCGCCGGATGTGAAATCGTTCGGGTGGCTGTGCCTGACAAGGAATCTGCCTTTGCAATCGATAAAATCAAGGAACGCATCCACATCCCCCTGGTGGTGGACATTCACTTTGACTATAAGCTGGCCCTGGCTTGCATTGAGCGAGGGGCGGACAAGGTGCGCATCAACCCCGGCAACATCGGCGGGGAGGATCGGGTGAAGGCTGTGGCGGACGCCTGCCGCCAGCGGAATATCCCCATCCGCATCGGGGTGAATGGCGGCAGCCTGGAGAAGGAGCTGCTGGCGAAGTACGGCAAGGTCTGCCCGGAGGCGCTGGTGGAATCCGCCTTCGGCCATATTCGCCTCTTAAATCAGCTTGACTTTGATGACATCTGCATCAGCCTGAAATCCTCCAACGTCCAAATCGCCATGGCCGCTTATCAGATGATGCACGAGCAGAGCGATTATCCCCTGCACTTGGGGGTCACCGAGGCCGGCACCCGCCAGATGGGCACCATCAAGTCCGCCATCGGCATCGGCGGCCTGCTGGCCCAGGGCATTGGCGACACCTTCCGGGTCACCCTGACCGCCGACCCGGTGGAGGAGGTCGTGGTCGCCAAGCAGATTTTGCAGGCGGCGGGCATCCGTCAGGACGGCCCCAACCTGATTTCCTGCCCTACCTGCGGCAGGACGCGCATCGACCTT
Organism: Clostridiales bacterium; assembly: GCA_021200895.1. Classification (GTDB taxonomy): domain Bacteria; phylum Bacillota; class Clostridia; order Oscillospirales; family Oscillospiraceae; genus Onthomonas. Next base: position 8,864 of record JAJQFX010000073.1, read on the forward strand.
ATCCCCCTGGCCCAGGAGGTGGAGGCCCGCCTGCGGACGGTGCAGAAGCCCATTACCGTGGCCGTCATGGGCTGCGTGGTGAACGGCCCGGGGGAGGCCAGCGCCGCAGACGTGGGCATTGCCGGGGGCAACGGCTTCGGCTTCCTGTTCCAAAACGGGGAAATTGTGAAGAAAGTGCCGGAGGAGCAGTTGGTTGACGAGCTGTTCCAACTGATCGATACCTTTTGATGCTGCCGCTGCCCGATGCGGGCGGCGTTTCCGGAAAATGGGATGAGGTTTGCTATGCCAAAGAAAACGAGTATCCCGCTGCTGAAGCTGTTCCCGCGCCTGTCGGTGCGGGGGCGGCTGCTGGCGGCAGCCAGGGAATGTACAATTTCATCCGCAACCATCCACCAGGCCCGCCGATCCGTGGAGCTGGCGGTGACCTTTCGGTCACCGCAAAGCCCGGATATTCAGCGGGCTTTAGAGCGTGCGATTCTCAGCGCCTACGACCTGTCCGACGTGCTGCTGCAAACCGCCGCTGCGGAGCCTCAGCCCCAGGAGGAAGCGCCGCTGCCGCCGGAACTCGGCGTTGAGGTTCCCCTCCCGGAG
>JAJQFX010000123.1 GCA_021200895.1 Clostridiales bacterium
ATGTGCTGGTCGGCCACCATTTGGAAGTTGGTGGGGTCCAGGGCATACCAGAGGCCGTTGTCCTCCGCCTCCACCCAGGCGTGGCTCAGCCCCTCCCCCATCAGCATCCCCACAACATAGCGGGCCTTGATGCCCCGGAGCCGCAGGAGGGAAATCATAATATGGGCGTAGTCCTGGCAGACCCCTCGCCCCAGGGTAAACGCCTGGGCAGCGGAGGTGTTCACATCGGTGACGTGCTGGGTGTAGGTCATGTGGCGGTACACTGCCTCCATGATTTTCTGAGCCTGGGCCAGGGGCCGCTCCCCCACCTGAAAGGGGATACCGCAGCAAAAGGCCACCATCTCATCATTCGGCCTGGTCAAACCCGTCTGGTAGAGGAACAGGTTCTCCTGATAGGGGTTGCCCACCGGCACCGCCTCCGCCAGACCGGTGACCGCCTCGCCGCAGATGTCCGCCTCGAAGCTGCTGTGGGGCCGGGTGACATAGCCGTAGATGCACAGGTTGCCGAAGGAGTCCCGGCTCTCCCCCAGGGACTCCCTGGGGGAGACGAACCGCTGCTCCTGCAAGATGCGCTGGCGGCTGTCGGACACCGGGCAGCACCGCAGGGTGAACTGATGGTCGTGAATCGGGTTGTCAAACCGGATCTTCAGATGATAGTGAAAGGAAAGCACTTCCACGGGGGTCAAACCTCCAGAATCCGTTCCGTCTCCCGGATGATGGCGGGATAGTCCAGTTCCTCCGCCCGCATCAGCGCCCGCAGGTTGGAGATGCTCTCCCGGCGGTACCGCAGGTCGCACCGGTCAATGCGCCCGGCCAGGCGGCAGACCTCCCGGTCCATATCCACCCGGCTCATGTGGAGGCGGGCGTACAGGTCGAGGCGCTCCACCCGCTTGCCCACCTTGATGATGTTGCGGGTGTTCTCGTCGTCGATTTGGTCGTCCACGATGCCCCAGAAGGCCAGAATGTCGTCGCTGACCTTCTGGAACTCAATGACCGGGGCGTCGGACTCCCTGGCCTTGTTCATCCCGTACACCGCCAGCTGGATGTAGGCCAGGGTCTCGCTGCCGATTTCTTCCCGCAACTCGATGGCGTTATCGTAGGCCCGGTTCAGGTTGCTGATGATGGAGTTGGGGTTCTCCGGGTCGAAGGCGTACCGGGCGATAAAATCATCCCCGTCCGCGTAGATGTTGGGGATGTCCAGGGAGGCGCAGAAGGCGGCATGGTCGCCCCCCACCTGCTCGATGAGCTGGTCAAAACTCCTGGCAAACAGCTTGAGGGTGGTGTACACCCGCTCGGAATACCGGCCCAGCCAATAGAGCCGGTCTGCATTTACGACTGACTTAATACCCATGTGTCTTTAAAACCTCCGCCTTGTGAAGAATTGACGATGAAGGAATCCGGGTTCCGGGAGAATCGGGTCAGCCCGCTCTTCCAGACCACCGGCTCCTCGCTGCTGAGGACGAACGCCCGCAGGTCGGCTTTGCGCTCCACGATGTCCTCCCCCTCCTGGATGGGGATGTCGCAGAAGTCAATGACCTCCTGGGCGATGAACCGCCGGGGCTCCGCTTTCAGCAGGGCGATGAAATCCGCCTTCTGCTGGGCGGTCATTTTGCTGCCGAACACCACGCCGTAGCCTCCGGCCTCCGCCACGTCCTTCAAGACCAGGGTGTCAAAATGCTCCAGCACATACTGCATATCCTCCTCATAGAAGGGCAGATAGGTGGGGGCGTTGTGGAGGATAGGCTCCTCTCCCAGGTAGTACTTTATCATGCGTGGGACGAAGTAATAGATGCCCTTATCGTCCCCGATGCCGTTGCCGGGGGTGTTCAGCAGGGCTACGTTCCCCTTCCGGTACACGTCGAAGATGTGAGGCACGCCGATGACGGATTCCGGGTTGAAGGTCATGGGGTCCATGTACTCGTCAGAGATGCGGCGGTACACCGCGCCCACACGCTCCCGCCGTCCGGCGTAGCCCTTGAAATAGAGATAGTCGCCGTCCACCTGCAGGTCATTGTAGCCCACCAGCGGCACCCCCATCCGCTCCGCCAGGAAGGAGTGCTCAAAATAGGCGGCGTTGTACCGCCCCGGCGTCAGCACCACGCTGAGGCCCCCCCCCACGTTCACATAGTCCATGGCGTGTTTCAGGAGGTCGGCATAGTTCCGGTTGTCCTCAATGGGGTTATCGTGGAAGGTACGGGGGGGCTGGAGCGGCGGCACAGCTCCCGGGCAATCATGGGGTAGGAGGCCCCGGAAGGCACCCGCAGATTGTCCTCCAGGATGTACCACTCCCCGTCCTTGCCCAGCACCAGGTCGATGCCGGAGACGTGGGAAAAGACCTCCTTCGGCGGCACGACTCCTTCGCAGGGCACCAGGTAGCCGCTGGAGGCGTAGATGAACTCCTCCGGCACCACCTTATCCCGGACGATTTTCTTGTCGTTATAAATGTCCAGCAGGAACAGGTTCAGCGCCTTGACCCGCTGTTTCAGGCCTCGCTCCAGATAGTCGAACTCCTCCTTCTTGATGACCCGGGGGATGGCGTCAAAGGGGAAGAGCTGCTCCTTAAATGTACCGTTCTTGTAAATGCCGAACTTCACGCCGTACCTGGCCAGAAGTTCGTTCACCGTGTCCTTTTTGTCCAGCAAATCAAAGTTCATCACACGCCCTCACTACTTTCTCTCCTGCCCGAACAGTCGGGGGTTTGCAAAAAATGAAACAAGGATGCCCTGCACTTGCAAAACATCCTTGTTTTCTCTAGGATAACAGACGATGAGGGAAATGTCAACCGTCATTCCGGCAAATTTCGCTCACCGGGTCAAAAAAGTTTTGGATACCGGGCGGAGCATGGTCACGCCAGCGTCTCCATCTCATCCAGCAGACCGTCGAACACAGCGATGGCCGCTTCCAGCGGCTCCGGCGTGGACATATCCACCCCAGCCCCCTTCAGCAGCTCGATGGGGGACTTGGAGCAGCCGCCTTTCAGGAAACTCAGGTAGGCCTCCACCGCCTCCGGCCCGCCGTGGAGGATCTTCTGGGACAGGGCCACTGCGGCGGCGAAACCGGTGGCGTACTGGTACAGGTAGAAGTTATAGTAAAAATGGGGGATGCGGGACCACTCCAGGGCGATATTGTCGTCATTCTCCAATGCAGGGCCGAAGTATTTATCCTGCAAATCCCGGTAAATCTTGCAGCAGGCCTCCGCTGTCACGCCCTGGCCGGACTGGGTCAGCTCGTTGACCTCCAGTTCGAAGGCGGCCAACTGGGTCTGACGGAAGAAGGTGGAGCGGAACTGCTCCAGATAGTAATTGATGAGGTAGGCCCGCTCCCGGCGGTCGGTGGTCCTGCCCAGCAGGTACTGCATCAGCAGGCACTCGTTGCAGGTGGAGGCCACCTCCGCCACGAAGATTTGGTAGCGCTTGTAGGTCTCCGGCTGGTTCTGGTTGGACAGCCAGGTGTGCATGGCGTGGCCCATCTCGTGAATCAGGGTGAACACGTCCGCCAGCTTGTCCTGATAGTTCAGCAGGATGTAGGGGTGTACATTGGGCCCGGCGCAGTAGCCGCCGGAGCGCTTGCCCGCGTTCTCGTACACATCGATCCAGCCGCCCTCCAGGCCCTGGCGCACCACGGAGAGGTATTCCTCCCCCAGGGGCTTCAACGCCTCCAGTACCAGTTCCTTGGCCTCCTCAAAGGGGACTTCCATGGTCACGTCGCCCACGATGGGGGCGTACATATCGTAGGGGTGCAGCGTCTCCACCCCCAGCAGCTTCTTCCGCAGGGCCACATACCGGTGGAGGGAGGGCAGGTGTTCCTCCACGGTGGAGAGCAGGTTGTGATAGATGTCCTCCGGCACCTCCGTCCCCGCCACGGCGGCGGCCAAGGAGGAGGGGTACTTCCGGGCCTTGGCGAAGAACCACAGCTGCTTCGTCTGGGCGGCCATGACGGCGGCCAGGGTATTGCGGAACCGGCCATAGGTGGTGTACAGGGCGTCATAGGTGTTTTTGCGGAGGGTGCGGTCCTTGGACTCGATATACTTCCCATAGGTGCCCAGGGACAGGGGCAGCCGGTTCCCCGCGCCGTCCTCCACGTCGGGGAAGGTCAGGTCAGCGTCGTTGAACATGGAGAAGATGTTATCCGGCCCGCCGGACAGGTCGCCTGCGGCGGCCAGCAGCTTCTCCTCCGCCGGGGAGAGGGTGTGCTCCCGCCTGCTGCGGATGACCTCCAGGTGGCGGCGGTACAGGGCCAGCCCCTCCACCGTCTCATACCAGCCCGCCAGCGTCTCCTCGGGGATAGCCAGCAGTTCCCCCGTCTCAAAGGCTCCGGCGGTGGACAGCTCCAGCAGCACGTTCCTGGCCTGGGCGTTCATGGCCTGGTACTTGGCCACCCGGGTGTCGCTGTCCCCCTTGAGCATGGCGTACTCCATCACATCGGTGACCTGGGCGCTGATTTCATCGTCCAGCCGCAGATAGGCCAGCAGGGTCTCCCCGCTGCTCCCCAGCTTCCCCTCAAAGCTCCGCACCAGAGGGGGATAGGCTTTGAGCCGCTCCAGCGCCTCCTGCCAGGCCTCGTCGGTGGGGTAAATGTGCTCCGTCTTCCACAGGTAGCGCGGATCCTGTTCGCTGCGTTCTTTTACTGCCATGATAGTGCTTCCTTTCGTTGTGTGGTGTAGTAGCTGGCCACTGGTCACAGATTCCGCACCAGCCGCATGGCGACCCCCACAATGCGGGCCTCGCCGCTGGCGAAGTCGCCTTCCGGCACCAGCCGTGGGGGATAGGCCGGGTTCTCCGGCTGGAGGATGACCCACCCATCCTGGCGGCGGAAGCGCTTCAAGGTGGCGTCCTCGCCGTCCACCAGGCAGGCCACGATTTGGCCGTCCTCCGCCGTGGACTGTTGGCGAATCAGCACCAGGTCGCCGGAGCAGATACCAGCGTTCTGCATACTGTCCCCGGAGACCTTCAAATAGAAGTAGGCCCCTTCCGCCGGCACGTCTGCCGACAGGTAGCCCAGCACCTCCTGCTCCGCCAGCGTGGGGATGCCTGCCCGAATGACACCAAGGATGGGCAGCAGCCGCTCCCCGGGCAGGGAGTCAGCCTGACGGACAGGGTAGCGAGGCACGTCATAACCCAGCAGCCACTGGGGGTCTACCCCCAGCTTCTCCGCCATCTCCGACACCACCCGGGCCTTCGGCTCCCGCTGGCCCAGCACATAGCGGTTCAGGGTCTGGGGCCGCATCTCCAGAAGCTCGCCCAGCTTCTCATAGTTCAGCCCCTTCTCCTGCATCAGCTCCCGCAGACGGTCTCCCAATTTGGCCACTCGTTCCATAAGCCCAGCTCCTTTCCGGGTTGCATATAGGTCTATTGTATCAAATTTTCTGGAAAATGCAAGCAGTCCGGGGCAGGTTGGCGGTTTTCCGGCGGAGCCATAAGGCAGCCGCCCCGCCGGTCAGTCAAACGCGCCGCCCCTGCCGTCATCTTATCTGGAGAGAAAATGTTCGTAGGATTCCCCCGCTCCCCCTTGACAACGCCGCCCGCCTGTGCTAAACTATAGTTATCACCGAATGGAGATATATTTCCTCCGGACGGTGAGTCAACAGCGAGAGCAATCGGGAAAGGAGGAATCCCAACAGCAGCATGACAGTGACAGATTTGACCATCGGCGGCGTGAAAATGCCTACCCCCGCCCTGGAGGGGCTGACCATCACCCGGGAAAAGATTTGGTCGTCCGACACCGGCCGCACGGCCAGCGGCAAAATGGTGGGCACCATTGTGGCCGTCAAGACGAAGGTAGTCATCAAATGGCCGGTGCTGACCATGGACGAGGTGAAAATCATTGAAAACGCGGTCAGTTCGTCTACGCCCTTCGTCACCATGACCTATACCGACATGACCGGCGCGGCGACCACGAAAACGGTGTACTTCGGCACGCCGTCCTACACCGTGTACAGCTATGCGGACGGCGCCCAGTATGTGAAGGATGTGACGGTGGACGGCATAGAACGATAACCCCAGCCCGCCCCGCAAATAGAAGCTGCCCGAAGGCGTTCCTTCGGGCAGCGTTTTTTGTTAGGGAATCTCTGAATTACAAATCCTGGGCGTAGTAGTTTATCAGGCAGCCGGCCAGCACCACGTCCCGCTCCTCCCGAGTCATGCCGGGAAGCTGGAGAGTCAGGCTGGTGGACTTGACGCCGTCCTCGCCGGGCTGGAGCAGAGTGGCCTGCACGGTCTCCGCGTCGCCCTCCAGGGCGGCTTTGATGCCGGGGACGTACAGCTTGTCCCCGGGCTGGATGTTCAGCGCAGCCACGTCGGGGACGATGAAGGGCAGCATCCCCCAGTTCACCACGTTGGAACGGTAGCGCTTGGTGGCATACTCCGCCGCCACGTTGGCCACGCCCCCCAGCGCCCGCTGGCAGGAGGCGGCCTGCTCCCGGGCGGAGCCGTCGCCGGGCTTCAGGGCCATGACGAAGGAGCCCAGGCCGGTGGTGGCGGGGTCGTGACCCTCCAGGGCGGCCAGCACTTCCGCATCATAGTCGCCCGCACGGCGCTTCAACTCCACCGCCTTGACAGCCTTGGCCCGGCCCACATAGGCGGGGTCCTTGCGGCTCAGGGCAAACTCGCTGAGGCGGAGGGGGTTGGAGCGGTAGGAGGAGGTATCGCCGGAGGGAATCAGTTCATCCGTGGTGGTCACCGGGTCATAGATGGCGCTGGCGGCGGTCATCAGCAGGTTCTCCGGCAGGGCGATCTGCTCCGGCCAGTCGGTGATGTTGGGGCCAAAGACCAGTTCCGTCTCCGGCTTGGGGTTGCCCACGCCAAAGTAGACCCTGGCCTTGTAGGCGGAGTCGTCATACTCGTAGGGCTCGTAGGCGGGGTCGGCGGGCACGTCCGGCAGCTCGGTGGCGGCAGTCAGAGCGCCGCCGCTTAGGACGGTGGCGGCGATGGAGCGGGCGTCCATCAGGCCCACATAGGAGATCTGGCCGTCGGCGGGCTTGGAGCCCTCCCGGTTGGGGAAGTTCCGGGTGGAGTGCCGGATGGAGAAGCCGCCGTTGGCGGGCACGTCTCCCGCGCCGAAGCAGGGGCCGCAGAAGCAGCTGCGGACGCTGACACCGGCGGCCAGCAGGTCAGTGATGGCCCCGTTCTTGGACAGCGCCAGGAAGGCGGGCATACTGCCGGGGTAGACACTGAGCCACAGTCGGTCATTGTCCAGCGCATGGCCCTGGAGCATCTCCCGCACCCGCATGATGTTCTGATAGGTGCCGCCGGAACAGCCGGCCACCACGGCCTGGTCCACATAGAACTTGCCGTCCCGCACCTTTTCGGTCAGGCTGGCGGGGGGCGTTTTCAGCTTGAACTGGCGGACGGTGGCCTGGTCTACCTCGTGGAGGATGTCCATCATGTTGGCCTTGAAGTCCGCGATGGTGAAGGTGTTGGAGGGGTGGAAGGGCAGGGCGATCATGGGCTCCTCCGAGTCCAGGTCGATGGTGATGACATCGTCATAGTACGCCCCATCCTGAGGGGCCAGCTCCTTGTAGTCCTCCGGGCGGCCCAGGGTGGTGAGGTACCGCTTCACTGTGTCGTCAGTAGCCCAAATGGAGCTGAGGCAGGAGGTCTCGGTGGTCATGACGTCAATGCCGCAGCGGTACTCCATAGCCAGGTTGGCCACGCCGGGGCCGAAGAACTCCATGACGCTGTTCTTCACAATGCCCTTGGCGAAGATGGAGCCCACCAGATTCAGGGCGATGTCCTGAGGGCCGACGCCGGGGCGGGGCTTGCCGGTGAGGTAAATGGCGATCACTCTGGGATAAGAGATGTCATAGGTGCGGTTCAGGAGCTGCTTCACCAGCTCCGGGCCGCCCTCGCCCATAGCCATAGTGCCGAAGGCACCGTAGCGGGTGTGGCTGTCAGAGCCAAGGATCATCTTGCCGCCCCCGGCGTAGCGCTCCCGCATATAGGAGTGAATGACGCTCTGGTGGGCGGGGACGAACTCTCCGCCGTACTTCTTGGCGGCGGAGAGACCGAACACATGGTCATCCTCATTGATGGTGCCGCCCACGGCGCACAGGCTGTTGTGGCAGTTGGTCAGGACGTAGGGAAGGGGGAACTCCTTCAAACCGGAGGCCCGGGCAGTCTGGATGATGCCCACATAGGTGATGTCGTGGGAAGCCATAGCGTCAAAGCGGAGCTTCAGCGCCTGCATATCGTCCGTGGTGTTATGGCTCTTCAAAATGCCATAGGACATGGTGCCCTTTTTGGCCTCCTCCGGGGCGGGCAGCCCGGCGGCAGCCGCCTCGGCGGCGGGGATAAAGCGCCCGCCGGAATAGTAAGCGCCGGAGTGCAAAACAGATAACATGGTCATTACCTCCAAAGGGAATCAGGATAAACATACTGCACCCTCAGTATAACAAAAGACGGGGAAAGTTGCAACCGCCAATGCTGCAAAAAAAGGAAAAATACCCCAGGATAACCTGTGGTATTTGCGCAAAATGCAGGGGGCGGCGGGGACGGCTGCAATCCTGTGACGCTCTGCGGCCCCTTCCAGAGCCGCAGGAGGCGGGCGGGGTCACGCCGTCCACTCGCTGTGAATAATGCCCACCAGGTACCACTCGGAGCCGGACTGCTGAAACACCAGCTTCAGGCTGGACCAGTCCCGGTCAGTGGCGTCGGTGGCGGGGAGGTAGAAGTCCACAAAGTGGCAGCCGGGGTAGGCATCGGATACGTTCTCCAGGCTGTTGCCGGAGTGCAGCACGGTGTCAATGCCAAGCTCCGCCACGCCCCAGTAATCCGCATCCCACACATAGCTGTCAAAATACTCCGGGATGGTCAGCTTGATAGGCGAGGAGTCGCTGCTGCTCAGGCCCCAGACGTAGGTGGTCTCGTCCGTCCCCGCGTTGGACAGCACCTCAGCGGAGAAGGTCAGGTTGGAGGTGGGGTCTACCGTGGAGTAGGGGGTGAAGGTGACGCCCTCCTCCGGGTCAACGAAGGTGGAGAGGGTCTCAAAATCCTGCTCAGAGATGGCGCGGACAGCCTTTATGGCGGTAATGACCATCCGGCCCTTCTGGTCAGCGGACTCCTCGGCGTCCTGCTGGGAGGCGCTGGGCTCTGCTGTCGTGGTGCCAGTATGGGAGGAAAGCTGCTGCCCTGAAACCAGGCCCCGCAGCACGAAGCCCGCAGCCAGACCTATCATCAACGCAATAAGGCAGAAAAACACAATAACACGCCGCTTCACGCCTGTCACCTCCCAGGAAAATAATATATCTTATAGTATACCAGAAAAGGAAGGGAATTGCAACTGTCGTCGAAAAATAAATGCTCCTTCAAGTCTGCGTTGTCAAATGATGTGACCCCCGGCAGGAGGAGCATAAAACCTAAGA
>JAJQFX010000204.1 GCA_021200895.1 Clostridiales bacterium
GTGTGCCGCGGATGATGTGGTAACGAACGCCGGGCAGGTCCTTGACACGGCCGCCACGAATCATGACGACGGAGTGCTCCTGCAGGTTATGGCCGACACCGGGGATATACGCGGTGACCTCATAGCCGTTGGACAGACGCACACGGGCGATCTTCCGCAGAGCGGAGTTCGGCTTCTTGGGGGTAGCGGTACGGACTGCGGTGCAGACGCCGCGCTTCTGGGGGGAGGGCAGGTCGGTCTCCTTATCCTTCAGAGTGTTCTTGCCCTTCTGGAGTGCGGGGCTGTTGGACTTGTAAACAGTCGTGCTTCTTCCCTTGCGAACCAGTTGGTTAAAAGTAGGCATATAGTGTTTCCTCCTTTCCTGACAGATGATTCTATTTTTAACGGAATCCGGGGTTTTTATTCCGTTAAAAGCAAATTATTCCTGCGCTGCGCAGGATGGCCGCACCAGTGCGGCAGCCGCGGCCCCGACTTTGATGCCGCAGGCCCGACCCAGCTCCCGCATGGAGGGGGCCGCCTCACAGGGCACATCGCACTCCCGGCACAGGGCCAGCAGGGCATCGGTGACGGCGGGGTCTGCGTCCAGGGCGTAGAACACGCGCTCTGCCCTGCGGGAGGCCACCGCCTTCCGGGTCTGCTTCAGACCAACGACGCATTTTCCGGTTTTCAGTTGGGAAATCAAGTGCTTTCGCCCCTCGCCAATCCGTTTGCAGCCCTACACAAGTTTACATTTTACCATGCAGAGCAATCCGTGTCAAGGAAATTCTATCAAGATTTCCCCCGTTTTTTACCGATTTTCGTCATCAAGATGACGGAAATCTTTTGCCTGCTTACAGGATGATGAGCTCCCGCTTGGGGGCGTGGGTAATGTCAATGCAGCCGTCCTCCTTCAGCAGCACAACGTCCTCGATGCGGACGCCGAACTTCCCCGGCAGGTAAATGCCTGGCTCCTCGGAAATCATGCAGTTCAGGGGCAGCGGCTCCCGGTTGGCGGCGCTGGCTCTGGGCTCCTCGTGAATCTCAATGCCCAGGCTGTGGCCGAAGCCGTGGCCCATCTTGTCACCATAGCCCGCCTTCTCCAGCACTGCCATGGCGGTGTTGTGAACGTCGCAGCCCGGCACTCCGGCGCGGTTCATGGCGATGGCGGCCTCCTGGGCCTCCAGCACGGTGTAGTACACCGTTTTCATCTCCTCGGTGGGCTGGCCCACGCAGACGGTGCGGGTCATGTCGGAGCAGTAGCCGTGGTAGATGCAGCCGAAGTCCATGGTGACGAACTCGCCCTCCTGAATCTCCTTCTGGCCGGGCACCGCGTGGGGCATACTGCCGTTGGGGCCGGAGGCCACGATGGGGTCAAAGGAGTTCTTCTCCGCCCCCAGCAGCATCTGATAGTAGGTCAGCTTGGCGGCGATTTCGCACTCCTTCACGCCGGGCTTGATGTCGTTCAAAATCTGGTCAAAGGCCTGGTCAGTGATGTGCTGGGCCTCCTTCATGGCGGCCTGCTCCTCCTCGTCCTTGGCGGCCCGGAGGGTGGTCAGCAGCTGCCCGGCGGGTACCAGCTCCACGGTATCGGGGAACTGCTTCGTCATGGCCCGGAAGGAGGCCACCGTCAGATACTGCTCCTCAATGCCCACCTTGCGGATGCCGCACCGGTTCAACACCTCCGCCGTCAGGGCCATGTGGCCCCGTCCGTTCCCCACCATGGTGACCTCCGCAGGCAGGTTGAGGTTTTCCACGGCCTCGATGTAGCGGGAGTCGGTGAAGTAATAGTTTCCCTTTGCGGTGACGATGACGGTGCCCTCGCCCCGGAAGCCGATGGCGTAAAACTCCCCCGGCTCGCTGGTGATGAGCATGGCGTCCAGGCCGTACTTCGGCAGCTGGGCTGCGATTTGATTCAGATGGTTCATAGTGATACTCGCTCCTTTTCTGATATGATATTAGTGGATAGTGATTTGTGGATAATGTTTAGTGGATAGCGGCGCAGCAGAAACCACGACCTTTTTGGCTTCCCTGACGGGGTAATGTTATCAACTTAAAGATTCAATCCATCCTAAGTTGAGGAGTGTAACGCAGCCGTACAGTCAGAGTTCATCGACGGGTGGATAACAAAATTGACGCCCGTCCCGCCGTAGGCGAGGGACGTGGGCGGCAATCCCTGCCAGCCGCCATCGGCGGCAGCTTTGGCGCGCATCAAGTCACATCGTCTGTTGTCTGTGGAACCACTTAAAGCTAGAGACAAGGCGCAAGCCGGTTGCCTGATACGGGGAGATTCTTAAGAGGGGGCCACAGGCCTCCCTCTTGAGCCGCTTTCTTTCCCCTATTTCTTGGCGGAGCAATTTACGGCGTCCAAAAATGTGCCAGTGGCACATTTTTAGCCGGAAACCGATGCCAGCTATGCTGGCGAGGGTCACTGTCCGAGGAGGATACCGTAAAGGGTCAGCAGGCGGTAGTCAGGCCCGCCGGGAGGGCAAAACCTATTTCCTTTATCCATCCTTGTCTAAGGAGGGCAATCTCCTTCAAGTGGATGGCATTGCCTGAACGGGCAGGGCGCTGTCGGCTAACAGCTAACATCCGCAGGCCGCCAGATAGCACGCTTTCATCTCCAATGCGTCCTCGCTCTGGCTGCCTGCGCTCTCACAGATGATGGTGGGGCGCCACCCACGCCGGGCGATGGCCGCCGCCAATGGGGCAAAGTCCGGGCCGTACTGGCCGTCGGAGAAGCGGAGATGCCGCTTCTCCCCGCCCTTTGGGGTGTATTCGATGTGGGAGAAGTGGCTGTGGAACCGGGAGGCCCGTTCCTCCCCCAGTACCTGGGCCATGCGGCCCAGCATCTGCTCACAGGCCGCCTCTCCCTCCAGTTCTCCCAGGGAGCGGGCGTAGAGGTGGCCGAAGTCCACACAGGGCAGCAGGCGTTCGTCCAGGGTGCAAGGCTCCAGCACCTCGTCCAAATCTCCCAGCTGGTTGATTTTCCCCATAGTCTCCGGGCAGAGGGTCAGGCTGCCGTAGCCCATATCGTCGCAGACGGCCAAAATCTCCTTCAGGGAACGCTTGGCGATGTCCAGCGCCTCCCGGCGGCTCCGCTTCATCAGCGCCCCGGAGTGGATGACGATGCGCTCCGCCCCCAGGAACAGAGCCACTTGGCAGGAGGCTGTCACATAGCCGATGGTCTTTTGCAGCATCTCCGGGTCGGGGTTAGCCAGGTTGATGAAATAGGGGGCGTGGAGGGAGACCTGGATACCTGCCTCGGCGGCGTTCCGGCCGATGCGCTCCGCCGTCTCCTTCCCCACATGGACGCCCTTGCCGCACTGGTACTCGTAAGCGTCCAGGCCAATGGACTTTAGCCAGGCCGGGGCGTCCGCGCTGGATTTGGACACGGTTTTCGTAAACGTATCCGAGTTTCCGGCCACGCCGAACAGGGCTTTTCCCCTCATATCCGGTCCCCCCTCAGCTTGCACAGCCCCCGGAAGGGGGCCTCAACGCCGTAGCGCAGGACGCGGAAGGCGCTGTCCAGGGCGATGGGCCGAATCAGGATGGCCCGGATACCCGCGTTGTGCCCGCCCCAGACGTCGGTAAAAATCTGGTCGCCCAGGATGACGGCCTGCTCCGGCGTCACGCCGGTCTGAGCAAAGGCCCGGTCAAAGCCCCGGCGGTGGGGCTTCCCCGCATGACTGAGGTAAGGCACCCCCCAGCTCTCGCAGAAGCGCTTGCTCCGGGCCGGGCGGCGTCCGTTGGACAGGACGAACACGGTCAGCCCCGCCGCCCGCGCCTCTGCCAGCCAACGGCGAAGGGCCTCGTCCGGCTCCGGCTGATGGTAGCGGGCCACGGTATTGTCCAGGTCAGCCAGCAGCAGGCGGACGCCGCCCCGGTACAGCGCCGGGAAGTCCAGGTCGTAAATGCTGTTTTCCACCCGGTCGGGAATCAAATTCAGGGACACACCCTTCACCTCATTGTCATATCTCCGTGCCGTGGGCACATAGGATAGTATATCAATTCTTCGGGCCAAACTCAAGGGGGAAACCAACATGGACAGCAGTTTTCACCTGATTTTCTCCGTTCCGCCCGCCGAAGCGGAGCAACTCAGACAGCGGGAGGGGTTCATCGCGCCCCCCGCCTACCGCATCGGGCCGGGGCCTTCCCTCCAGCGCATCCAGGCCGTTCCCGACCTCCGGGGCGGCATCCTCACCGTCACCAACAGCGGCGCTTCCCTGACCGGGAACCCCCAATACCTCTGCCGCCAGGTGCAGCGGGAGGCCGCCGCCCGCAGGGTCATGGGGGTCTGGCTGGATTTGCAGCGCCATCCCATGCAGGAGGCAAAGCGCTGCCTTGCCGCCCTGGACGGGGCCGCCGCCCAGGCGGGGCTGGAGCTGTGGGTGCCGGAGTGGTGCGCCGAGGCGGCGCCCCACGGCAACGTGCTGATTTCCTCCGCCCTGTCCGGCGGGTCGCTGAAGGCGCGGCTGGAGGACGCCGTCACGGCCTACGGCCTGCCCCGGGTGACGCTGGCCGTGGAGCCCATGGCGGAGGACTTTACCCTCCCCGCCGCCGACGGCCAGGGCCGCCCCCTGGCCCAGGAGGAACTGCAAACCCTGCTGCGCAACCGGCGGCCCAACGTGTTCTATTCCGGGGAACTTTGCGCCCACTACTTCACCTTTTTGCGGCAGGGGATGCCCCACTTCATCCTGTTCGACAACGCGGGCAGCGTCCGGGAGAAGCTGGCCCTGGCCCGGCAGCTCGCTCTGCGCTTCGCCGTCGTCCCCTGGGAGTACGCCCCCTGACAGAAAGAACCCCCTGAGCCCAGGCTCAGGGGGTTCCGGACGTTTCGGATAAAATCAATAGTATCTCTTACGATTCTTCCGGGCAGCCTCAGACTTCTTGCGGCGCTTTACGCTGGGGCTTTCATAATGCTCACGCTTACGAACCTCTGCAAGCACACCGGATTTTGCGCAGCTGCGCTTGAAGCGCTTCAAAGCGTTGTCCAAAGACTCACCGTCTCTCACTCGGACCTCTGACATTCTATTTTCCCTCCCTCCGAATATGCCCAGGGAGTAATTATCAAGGGCACAGCAGGCCACTGGATACGGCCTCGTTATAGGTCATTATATGCCTTCCGCAACCCTTTGTCAAGCTGTAATTGTCTATTTTTTCAGAAATATACCTATAAGTTTCCCCAAAATTTTGACAGGATTTGAAAACTCACGTCTGGAGCAGCGAGTCCGCCGTCCGGTATTGCAGCGCCTCCGCCAGGTGGAGCATCCCGATGCGCTCCTCCCCCGCCAGGTCGGCGATGGTGCGGGCCACCCGCAGCAGACGGTCATAGCTTCTGGCGGTCAGATGATACGTCTCAAAGGCTCCGCGCACCAACTCCAGGCTGTCCTCGTCCAGCTGGCAGTACTGCCGCAGCTCCGTAGTGGTCATGTCGGCATTGCAGGTCAGGCCGGTACCCTGGAACCGAGCCTGCTGGATGGCTCTGGCCCGATTCACCCGCTGGCGGATGTCGGCGGAGGACTCCGACGGCCTGGTCTGGGCCAAATCCTCAAAGGGCAGGTCGTGGACGTATACCTTTAAATCAATGCGGTCCAGCAGCGGACCGGACAATCGCTTCAAATACCGCTGCCGCTCCACCGGGGCGCAGGTGCAGCGGCGGGTGGGGTGGCCGTACCAGCCGCACTTGCAGGGGTTCATGGCGCACACCAGCATAAAGCGGCTGGGGAAGCTCATGGTGCCGGACACGCGGGAAATTTGCACCTTCCCGTCCTCCAGCGGCTGGCGCAGCACCTCCAGGGCGGCCTGGGAGAACTCCGGCGCTTCGTCCAGGAACAGCACCCCGTTGTGGGCCAGGCTCACCTCTCCGGGCCGGGGGAAGCTGCCGCCGCCTGCCAGCGCCGCCGTGGAGACGGTGTGGTGAGGGGAGCGGAAGGGACGGGTGGTCAGGAGGGGGTGCTGCTCGTCCAGCAGACCGCAGACGCTCCAAAGCTCGGTGCTTTCCATGGCCTCCTCCCTGGTCATGTCCGGGAGGATGGAGGGCAGACGCTTCGCCATCATGGACTTGCCGGAGCCAGGCGGGCCCACCATCAGGATGTGGTGATTGCCTGCGGCGGCGATTTCCAGGGCGCGCTTCACGTTCTCCTGGCCCTTCACATCGGCGTAGTCCAGAGGGAAGCCGCTGCCCATGGGGGGAATCACCGCCGTTATCGGCTCAATTTGCGCCTCGCCGGACAGGTGGGCCACCAGCTGGGCGAAGTCCCGCACCGGGTAAACGGTGATGCCCTCCGCCAGCGCCGCCTCCGGGGCGTTCTGCTCCGGCACGAACAGGCTTTGGATACCCGCCCGCTGGGCCGCCAGCGCCATGGGGAGCATCCCCCGGACGCCCCGCAGCTGGCCGGACAGGGACACCTCTCCCACAAAGGCCATGTCGCTGACATCTGCCGACAGTTGACCGGTGGACATCAGAATCCCCAGCAGGATGGGCAGGTCGTAGACCGTGCCCTCCTTCCGCCGTCCGGCGGGGGCCAGATTCACCGTCACCCGGCCGATGGGGAACTGATAGCCCCGGTTCTTAATGGCGGAGCGCACCCGCTCCCGGGCCTCCTTCACCGCCGTATCCGGCAGGCCCACCACGTCAAAGGCGGGCAGGCCGCTGGCCGTGTCGCACTCCACCGTCACCTCATAGCCCGCAATGCCGTAAAGCCCCAGGCTGCGCACGGATACTACCATGATCCGTCACCTCCTGCACGAAAGTTCTCTGTTCCTATCATATCAGAATTTCGGAGGATGTGCAATCAAAATCATAGATTGAATCAAGCAGCGCCCCCGGAATAGTTCCTTTCCAAAAACAGAAGACGCTGAATCAGCAGTAATTCCGCCGGTTCAGCGCCTGTTGTTCTGTTTTGAAATTATCCGCTTACGCCATGGTGAACTGGAACACGCAGAAGGCGACGTAAATGGCCAGCAGGGTAAAGCCCTGCCACCGGGTCAGCTTGCCTTTTCGCAGGGGCGGGACGGTGAGCAGAATCATCACCAGGAACATCACCGGCACGTCCACCACCAGGGAGGAGTTGATGCCGAACAGAGTGGAGTTCTCCGGGATGCTGAAGGGGGACACCGTAACAGACACGCCGCATACCAGCACCAAGTTGAACAGGTTCGCGCCAATCACGTTGCCCAGGGACAGGGCTCCGTGGCCCTTGGCCAGGGAGGTGATGGCGGTCACCAGTTCCGGCAGCGAGGTGCCCAAGGCCACCAGGGTCAGGGCGATGACGGACTCCGGCACGCCCAGCGCCTCGGCAATCAGGGTGCCGTTATCCACCAGCAGATCCGCGCCAATGGCAATCAATACCGCCCCAATCACCAGCAGCGCCAGCAGCTTCCACATGGGGCTGCCCTCCTCCTGGCCTTCCTCAGGCGGTTCCACCGGCTGGGGGCTGTCCTTCATCTCCCGGACGGTCAGCACCATGTACACCACAAAGATGAGCAGCAGCAGGATACCCACCAGGCGGCTGAAATACCCGGTGGTGTAGGCCACCACCGCGTAGAAGATGGCCGCCGTGAAGAAGAAAATCACCGGCGTCCGCAGCGTTTTGGGGTCCACCCTGGAGGGGTGGATGGCGATGGTCAGCGCCGCGATCAGCGCCGTATTGCAGATAACGGAGCCGATGGCGTTGCCATAGGCGATTTGGCTGTGGCCGGAGATGGCGGAGGTGGTGGACACCATCACCTCCGGCAGTGTTGTGCCGATGGAGACCACCGTGGCCCCGATGAGCAGCTCCGGCAGGTGGAACCGCCGGGCGATGCCGGTGGCCCCGTCCACGAACCAGTCCCCGCCCTTAATGAGCAGCACCAGCCCCACCGCAAACAATAACACAGGAATCAGCATTGCAGGAAACCTCCTCAGAAATCAGTCTGGGCAGTGAGGCCAAAAAAAGACCTTCACCGCACGATAAAAATGCGATAAAAGTCTCGTTACTTCGCGCTCCGTCCGGCTGGCATACAGGCCAGCGTGATGACGACCGGGGCAACGCGCCGGGGCGCGCCAACTACTCCCTCTTTATCAAGTCCTAGTATATCCTGTTTGGCCGGAAAGCACAAGCCCCATTTTTCAAAATTTGTCCGACAAAAAGGGACGCGGCGAGGGAGCGCTGTATGCCGCTGCGGCGATTTTAAAAATCGAAAACGAGGAAACGGGAGCATTTGAGAGGAAACGGGAGCATTTCAAAGCGCGTCCCAAGCTCCGTAAAGTTTTTTCAATTTTCCGCTTGACGAATCCCGGCCCCTGTGATATAAATAAGATTGCTGTGGCCGTGCCTCCCACTCGCGGCCCCGGCGCTTTTGCAGAACAACATGGTTTGAAATCATATTTGGAGGTTTGTATATGTCCACTTACATGGCAAAGACGGACGTGGCCGGCCGTAAATGGTACGTCCTGGATGCAGCTGGCAAGCCCCTGGGCAAGACCGCTGTGGCTGCCGCCGACCTGCTCCGCGGCAAGAATAAGCCTGAGTACACCCCCCATGTGGATTGCGGCGATTTCGTCATCGTCATCAATTCCGATAAGGCTGTCCTCACCGGCAAGAAGGCTACACAGAAGTATTATCGTCATCACTCCGGCTGGACCGGCGGCCTGAAGGAGATTCAGTACGGCACCATGATGGCCAAGCGCTCCGACTTCGTGATGGAGCTGGCTGTCAAGGGTATGCTGCCGAAGAACAGCCTGGGCGCCAAGGCCCTGACCCGGCTGCGCGTTTACAAGGGCGCTGAGCACGAGCAGGCTGCGCAGAAGCCCATCGCCGTGGACTAAGGAGGTAATCGATTATGTATCAGAGCAAGAAGCCTTACCTGTATGGCACTGGCCGTCGGAAGTCCTCCGTGGCCCGCGTGCGCGTCTATGAGGGCGGCACCGGCAGCATCACCATCAACGGCCGCAGCATGGACGATTATTTCGGCCTGGAGACCCTGAAGCTGGTGGTTCGTCAGCCCCTGGTCGCCACTGAGAATGTGGACAAGGTGGACATCGTGGCCAACGTCTCCGGCGGCGGCGTCAGCGGCCAGGCCGGCGCTATCCGTCACGGCATTTCCCGCGCCCTGCTGGGCATGAACCCTGAGTACCGCACCATCCTGAAACAGGCCGGGTACCTGACCCGTGACCCTCGTATGAAGGAGCGGAAGAAGTACGGTCTCAAGGCTGCCCGTCGTGCGCCTCAGTTCAGCAAGCGATAATCAGCAGATTTTTCACCGCTTTTCAGTACGTCTTTGGGCGTCTTTTTACGGGAAATCGCTTGTTTATGTGGCTGTGAGATGTCCTGTATCGTCTCCCGTGTTCTTGAACAGGGAGCAGGTAGGAAGCGTGTAGG
>JAJQFX010000162.1 GCA_021200895.1 Clostridiales bacterium
GCTGTGCCCCGTCCGCCATGACCGTCATGGTGATTTGGTTCTGGCTGCAATAGAACTGCTTGCTGGAGAGGATGGTGTCCAGCACATCGTTCCCGGTGCGGTGGATCGCGCCCAGGTCGCGGATGCCGGATTCCAGCTGCGTCAGGTATTCCTCCCGCCGGGCCGCGTCCGGCTCCAGCCATATCACGCCGATCTGGTGCTTCAAATCGTGGTACTTCCGGTTGACGGCCTCCATATTTTTCCTGGAAATACGGTACTGCTCATACTGACGCTGGAGCAGCGCATGGATAGCGTCCAGCTCCTTCCGCACCTGCAAGTCCTGCCAGCGGTCTTGCAGGGCAAACAGCATGACCACCCCGGCCAGATCCACCAGCGTGCGGATATAGAAAATCTCGGCGCTCATTTTCCCGCTGAGGAGCGTATCGCTGCTCACATAGCTGATATTGCTGATGAGGAACGAGCCTATGGCAATCGTAGCGGCAGAGACTGTCTCTCTGGCGGATACCTGCAAGGCCACGCCGTTTTTCAGCCGATGGCGTTCCTGCCGGTACAGCACATAAAAGCTGACGCCGTAGAACACCAGCAGGAAAATCCCCTCCAGCAAAAGATTCTCCCCGAAAATTCCCGCAAAAAAGGAATAGAACTGCCACTCCAGCGAGCCCGCAAACTCGGCAAACATAAAGGCGATGGCCCAGAAAAAGCCTGCGTTGGCAGGAAGTAGCCGCTCAGCTGCCGCCGGTAAGCGGCATCATCCTCTACAACTGCAACCCTTATCATAGTTCTCCCCCTAAACCATGCAGTGCCACACGTCCCCCCATTTTTATAGATATTATACAGAAAGTGCCCGCCTTTGTAAGGAGTGGTTTTGTATTCACTGCCCAGGCGTTGCGGTCCTGCTTGCATCAGGTTGCCCGGAACGCTTTTCTTCTCCGGCGATTTGTGATATAATGCAAAGGAACCTCTGTATCAATGAGGCCGCCTGTTTTGATAGCTTTGGAATGGAGATGCGACGCAATGGCTGTCAGAAAACGGATTTTCTACTATAAAACCTTTCAGGACGATTTCGCGAAGAGCGCCAATCAGGCGTTTACCCTTCCGGAGGACTACACCTGGATACGAAGCGGCAGATGGGCCAGGTTCCTCAGTGCGGCTCTGTACGGCGCTGGCTGCCTGTTTGCAGCGCTGTACGGGAAGCTCTGCCTCCACCTGAGCATTGTGCGGAGCGTGGACTGGAAGGCGTACCGCGACTGTGGGGCCGTTGTTTACGGGAACCACACCCAGCCCATTGGGGATGTATTTGTTCCGGCGCTGGTGTGCGCCCCCAAGCGGTGCTACTCGGTCGCAAGCCCTGCCAACCTGGGAATCCCGGTGCTTGGCACGCTGCTGCCCTGGATGGGGGCGCTCCCCATACCGGACAGCCTGTCAAAGCTGCCTCAGTTCCTCCGTGCTGTGGCGCAGAGATTGGAGGAGCACTGCTGCGTCATCGTCTACCCGGAGGGGCACGTCTGGCCCTACTGCACCCAAATACGCCCCTACCCGGCAACCGCCTTTGACTACGCTGTGAAAAATCACGTTCCCGCCTTTTGCATGACTACCACCTATCAGGCCCGGCGGTTCTCCAGCAAGCCCCGGCTCACCGTCTATCTGGACGGGCCGTTTTACCCGGACGAGAGCCTGAGCAGGCAGGCGCAGAAGCAAAAGCTGCGGGATGAAGTCTTCGCCTGCATGGTAAAGCGGAGCCAAAACAGCACTTATCAGTATGTGGAGTACCGCCCCGCAGAAGAAAAAACGGAAACAGGCAAGGACATTTAAATAGAATGAAATAGAAAACGAGCGTGGCCTTTCGGCCACGCTCGTTTGTGTGCTTGCGTGTATTGACTGGAGCTGCGTCACTCCTGGATTCCGGCGAGGTAGTCGGATAGAACCTCGCAATCGCTTTCCACCTGATCGTCATCGGTGTACGTCCCATCCGCAATAGTGGTCAGGTTGTACACCAGCGCTTCCGCCGACAGCTGCACCAGGGCGTTGTACATCTCTTCTGAGCTGTCCGCCGTCTCAACGGTATCAAAGGACGTGCAATACGGCTCAATTTGCTCTGCCGCCTCCTGGGCGGAGTAGTTCCCCGCCAGGTAATCCTCTGCAATCTCCAGAACGGCAGCGCCCAGCGTATAGGTTCCCTCCGCCATTCCATCTGGGGCAGAGGTTTGCTCCTGGCCGCAGGCGCACAGCGACGTCAGCATGACGGCGCACAGAAACAGGGCAATCAATCGTTTCATTCCGTTATCCACACCTTTCTGCATCGTGTCGCTGGGGAACCTCGGTTCCCTAGACTTGGAGCTTGTCAAAATCGTTCCGAAAAAAGTAGGCGCACAGGTAAAAGAGCGATGCAAAGCCGCAGGTCAGCCAAAGCCAGAAGGCGATATACTGAATCTCAGTCGCGGCAATGCTCAACGCCAGCGGCAGCGCCCAGATGAGCAGCACCAGCAGGCTGTGGGGAATGTACAGCCGGAACAGGGCCATGGCATTTTTCAGGTGCCCTATATCGGTATTTTGGAACCGCGCCTGTAAAGGAAACAGCCAGACACATTCGCAGAGCAGCAGCAGCGTGGTGTTGCCATACCACATCCAGAACAGGATGAAGGAAATCAGCCCTCGGGCGCCAACGACGCTCTGCATAAAGTCGAAGTTGGCATCCAGGATGCCCAGGTTTTTCAGCGTCATCGTGATGGGGCCGTACTGAGAGAACAGGGCGCCAAAGAGGACGGAGATGGAGGATGCGGCGATAATATTCGGCATATACGTCATCACCTTGATGGCGCCCTGCCCCCGCAGCTTGACACGGTTGTTGGTCAGCCAGGCTGCCAGCAGGAGGGACAGCAGAATCTGCGGGATGAAGCCGCAAAGCCACATGATGACGGTGTTTTTCAGATAAGTAAAGAAGTAAGCAGTTTCGCCTGCGGTGATACCCAGCACGTTCAAATAGTTCTGGATGCCGCAGAATTCAATCGTTACTTGCAGGTTGCGTTTGATGTAGGAGAAAAAGCTCCAATAGAAGGTGTTGAGCAGGGGATAAAACTGAAAGATAAGATACAGGATAAAGAATGGCGCGATAAAGAAATATCCATATTTGCTGTAAGAAACCGATTTATGCTTTTTTGTTCGCCGGTGCAGGTGTACGAGCCATCGTATTGCCCTCCCTTTCTAGCCGTTTCTTCTTGAGAACCTTTCATAGTAAACGGGGGTGTTGGTAGCCAACACCCCCGTTTGTAGTTTCTTCATTCAATCGTGGAGACGCGACCAATGAGGAATTTGATAGCGCTGATTACTCGATGCTCAGGTAGCTATAGGTGTCGTGCATGGCAGCGACGAACTGGCTGATGGCAGTGTCGTAATCCACGCCGCCCTGGACGTACATATCCACATAAGTGGCCAGAGCGTCGTTGAAGGTCTTGTCCTCAGCGGTGCAGATGCTGGTGTCGATGGTCATGTTCTCCAGCAGGTCATTGTAGAAGCCCAGGTAATCCTGACCCTCAACGATCATGGAGGAGGTGATTTCACCGGACTCGAGCAGCTGAGCGTTGGCCTCGGCGTTGTTCAGATAGTCGGAGTTCATTTCAGCGATCTTGACCATGGACTCGGTGTCGCAGGTGATGTAGCGAATCAGCTCAGCAGCCAACTCGGTGTCAGAGCAGCCGACGGTGACAGCCAGGCCAGTGCCGCCCCAGTAGAAGGACTGAGGACCAGCGATGAGGATAGTGTTGCCGTCCTGCCAAGCCTCACCGGTCAGGCTCCAATAAGTGAACCAGGGGCAGCCGGTGTAAGCCAGAGCAGCGTTGGAGGTCTCGCCGTCGCCGTCCATGTTGGCGTACCAGTCAGCACTCCACTGAGTGGTGGCGTAGGTCCAGCCGTTGTCATAGAAGGTCTTGGCCTCTTCGAAGTAAGCGGTGATCTGCTCATCGATCTGGATGACGTCGTTCTCGTCATACCAGCCGGTGGTACGGTTGTTGGAGTAGACGCGGAACAGGTCGTCATAGCCGCTCAGCAGTTCGCAATAGCCGCCGGAAGCCTCGTGGATGATAGCAGCGGTGGCTTCCACGTCTTCCCAAGTCGCGAACATAGCCTGCAGCTCGTCAGGATCGGTGGTGCCCAGGTACTTCTCGCACAGGTCAGCGCGGAGCTGCCAGCAGCCAGGAGTAGCCTGCCAGAAGGAAGCGTACTGCAAGCCGTCCGCCTGGTTGGTGCAGACGACCTTGTTGAACTCGTACTGGTTGGCCAGGTCCTCATCGGTGATGCCGATGGAATCCAGGCTCAGGAGATAACCGAACTGAACGTACTTCTGCACGTAGTCGATTTCCAGGCCCATCATGTCGGGATACAGTTCATTGTCGGGGGCTTCCAAAATCTCGTCCAGCTTCTGCTGATAGTAGTCAGATCCGCCGGTGTTGACGAAAACGATACGGCTGTAGTCATCGGGATAGTCCTCAGCAAAGCAGTTGTTCAAGATGTTCTGGATGTCGGTGTTCCAGCTCCAGACAACGAAGGCATCCTCGGCGCTGCTGTCGCCGGCAACCTCGTTGTCGGGCACCGCATCTTCAGCTTCCTCTTCAGCCTCAGCTTCAGAGGAAGCGCTCTCTGCCGCAGCCTCGGACTCGGCGGAGCTTTCACCCCCCCCAACTTCGCTCTCCGCGGCAGAAGACGCGCTGGCATCGGCAGAGCTGGCATCGCCGCTGGAACTGGAGTCGGAGCTAGAGCTGCCGCCGCAGGCCACCAGGGAGAGAGCCATTGCCATTGCCAGGATCAGGGATAACAATGTTCTTCATTTTTTTACCTCCTTAAAGATTTAAAGATGGAATCTCTGAAAAACATTGTTGTTTTATCATACAAAGGGAACTCAGCCGCCCTGCTGGGAGAGGACACCGACGGAGCCGCCTATCAGCAGCTGACCGGAAACCACGACCTGCTCCGGAAGGGTGCGTTTGGGGTACTCGATGAGGTCAATCAGCTTTTGGGCCGCCACCTGCCCCAACGCCTTGGTGTTCTGCCGGTAGGTCGTCAGGGACGGGTGCAGCAGATGGGATAGATAGATGCCGTCATAGCCGATGGTAGAGATGTCCTCCGGGATTTTCAGCCCCGCCTCTTCAATGGCGGAAAGGCCGCCGATATAGGAATAATCATCCGGGAAGAGGATGCAGGTCGGGCGGTCTGGCAGCTCCAGAAGCTGCTTCGTCAGCCGCTTGCACCCCAATCCGTCGTGATATGGGCTTTCCAAAATGTATTCTTCCGGCACATCGAGGCCCAGGGCATCGCAGGTGCGGTAGAAGCTGGAGAGACGCTTCTCCGTGACGGAGGTCAACTCACCATGAATGAAAGCGATTTTCCGATGCCCCTGGTCATACGCATAGCGCACCAGCGCATCCACGCCCTCCGCATTGTCAGACAGCACCGCCATCCGGTTATTGAACATATAGTCAATCGTCACCACCGGGATGGCGCTGTTCACCAGCTCCTGCACCTGGGGCGTGCGGAAATCCACACAGGCGACCACCACCCCATCGACCCCGCGGTAAAGGCAATGCTGCAAATATGTTCTGGTGCGGCCGCCGGTATTGTGGCTGATGAAGGTAATGTCATAGCCGTGGGCCTCGGCCTCCACCTTAAAGCTGTCCAGCACGGCGGAGAAGAACTCATGGGTCAGGCCGCTTTGCTGTTCATCCACGAAAAGGACGCCCAGATTGTAGGTGCGGTCAGTCTTTAAAGCCCGCGCGGCGGAGTTGGGCAGGTAGCCCATTTCATCTGCCACCTTCTGGATGCGCTTTCTGGTTTTCTCACCAACATCATGGTGACCGTTCAGTGCCTTACTCACTGTGGCGGTAGAAACGCCGCAGCGCTGCGCGATGTCTTTTAAAGCTACCATAGTGATTGGTTCCTTTACTCTAGCTTTGCTCTAATGCACCATCCTCAGGTCAAACGATACGGAAATTGAAGATATGTAAATAGAAGGAAAGATTTTCTGAAACACTACCGCGCTGATACTACACCGCTATCACGGTGACAGTTCAACGCCCTGCTCACCCGGCAGCGGAAAAGCCGCAACGCTGCGTAATGCCTTTTAACGCTGCCATAGTGATTGGCTCTCTTCCTCTGGTATACCATTCTCAGGCCAACGATACGGAAAACAGATGTATATAACTAAGAGAAAGATTTTCTTAAACGTTATCGTACTGATACTATACCGCGTTTTGTCTAAAAACACAAGTGCTATTTTTCATTTTTTTGCCGCCAGCTACAAAGATTTACGTTATTCACAAAAGTGAGCAGAGTTTTTTTGTGCATAAACACAATAGATATGCCTTCTCTAAGCCAGCTGCTGTGTTTCCTCGGCCCTCGCTCAGTCGTTTCTTTGCGTCTGGAATAATAGAAATCGACCAGTCGACCAGTGCATTGATAAAATTTTGCGATTTTCCTAAAAAGGTGTTGCTTTTCCCGGCGTTTTCCGGTATCTTAAAGATAGGCGTGGGGTGTCTGGCATTGAATCGAAATCGTTTTCGCAAATTTGACGGGCATTAACCTCCTATACTTTTAAGAATAAGGAGAAAAAACGATGCAATATGGCTATTTTGACGACGCTGCGCGGGAATACGTAATCGAGACACCGTGTACACCGCTCCCCTGGATCAACTACCTGGGTAATGAAGACTTCTTCAGCCTCATCTCCAATACCGCAGGAGGGTACAGCTTCTTCCGCGACGCACGGCTGCGCCGCCTGACCCGTTACCGTTATAACAGCTCCCCTTTGGATGGTGACGGCCATCGGCTCTATATTAAGGATGGGGACGTGATTTGGAATCCGGGCTGGCAGCCCATGCAGACGCCGTTGGATCGGTACCGCTGCCACCACGGAATGGGCTACACCGTCCTCGAGGCCACCAAGAACCAGGTTTCCGCCCGACAGGAGCTGTTCGTCCCCATGGGCGACGCCTGCGAAATCGACCGGCTCACCTTGAAGAACGAGTCAGCGGAATGTAAGACACTGGATCTGTTCAGCTATGTGGAGTTCTGCCTTTGGGACACCATGGACGACTCCTCCAATTTCCAGCGCAATTACAGCACTGGTGAGGTCGAGGTGGACGGATCCGTCATCTATCACAAGACGGAGTACCGGGAGCGGCGCGACCACTTTGCCATCTTCTGGGTCAACTGCCCCGTCACCAGCTTTGACACCACCAGGGACGCCTTCTGCGGCGTCTATGGCAGCCCGTCCAATCCGGCGGCAGTCAAGGCCGGTCACTGCTCCAACAGCATCGCCCACGGCTGGGCGCCGGTAGGGGCGCATCACATCCATCTGGAGCTGCAGCCCAACGAGACCCGTACCTTCATCTTTGGCTTGGGTTATATCGAAAATCCCCGCGAGGAGAAGTGGGCAGCCCCCGGGGTCATCAATAAGACCAGGGCCCAGGCGATGGTGGCCCGCTATGCGGAGGACGTGCAGGTGGACGCCGCCCGTGCAGCGCTCCACGCGCACTGGGAGCAGTTGCTGGGCCGCTGGCAGGTGCAGTCTGGCGTGGAGAAGCTGGACCGCATGGTCAACACCTGGCACCAGTACCAGTGCATGGTCACCTTTAATATGAGCCGCAGCGCCAGCTATTACGAAAGCGGCATGGGGCGCGGCATGGGCTTCCGGGACTCCTGCCAGGATCTGCTGGGGTTCGTACATATGATTCCTGAGCGGGCCAGGGAGCGTATTCTAGACATCGCCGCCACCCAATTCGAGGATGGCAGCGCTTATCACCAGTATCAGCCCCTGACCAAGAAGGGCAACGGCGACATTGGCACAGGCTTCAATGACGACCCCCTGTGGCTGATTGCCGGTGTCAGCGCCTATCTGCGGGAGACCGGGGACTGGAGCATCCTGGACGAGCAGGTAGCCTTTGACAACGACCTGACCAAGGCCCAGCCCCTGATGGAGCATCTGCGGCGCAGCTTCCAATTCACGGTCAACCATCTCGGCCCCCACGCCCTGCCGCTGATTGGCCGTGCGGACTGGAACGACTGCCTGAACCTGAACTGCTTCTCCGCCGAGCCGGGGGAGAGTTTCCAGACCTTTGGCCCCAGCGAAGGCCCTGTGGCAGAGAGCGTCTTTATCGCCGGAATGTTCGTCAAATATGGCCGGGAATACGCGGAGCTGTGCGACCATCTGAACCTTCACGAGGAGGCGGAAGACGCCCGCGCCCATGTGGCGCAGATGGAGCAGGCCGTGCTTGACGCCGGTTGGGACGGCGAATGGTTCCGCCGCGCCTACGACGCCTACGGTGATCCAGTGGGCAGCGCAACCTGCGAAGAGGGCAAAATCTTCATTGAGCCTCAGGGAATGTGCGTGATGGCTGGAATCGGTGTGGAAAGCGGTGAGGCCGCCCAGGCGCTGGAAAGCGTGCGCCAGCACTTGGATACCCAATATGGCATTATGCTGCTTCAGCCCGCCTATCAGACCTACCATCTGAATTTGGGTGAGATTTCCAGCTATCCCCCCGGCTATAAGGAAAACGCCGGTATCTTCTGCCACAACAACCCCTGGGTCTCCTGTGCTGAAACTATGCTGGGACACGGCGACCGGGCCTTTGAGATTTATCATAAAATCTGCCCCGCTTACCTGGAGGAAATCAGTGAAATTCATCGCACGGAGCCCTATGTTTACAGCCAGATGGTCGCAGGGCGCGATGCCGCCACCTTCGGCGAGGCTAAGAACAGCTGGCTGACCGGCACCGCCGCCTGGACCTTTGTGGACATCAGCCAGTACATTCTGGGCGTACAGCCCACTCTGGATGGTCTGCGACTGAACCCCTGCATTCCTGCCTGGCTGCACGGCTTCAAGGTCAGCCGTCAGTACCGCGGCGCGACCTATCACATCACTGTGGAGAACCCCGCAGGTGTACAAAAGGGCGTCACCCAGGTGACGGTGGACGGCGTTGTACAGAGCAGTGACGTGATTCCGCCCGCTCCCGCCGGAGCCGTGGTGGATGTGACGGTCACAATGGGCGCAGCTGTGTAAGAGCTGTCGGCGCAGTTCCCCGTCGCAAACAAAAGAGGCACATGGCAGCGGTTTTGCTGTCATGTGCCTCTCTTTTTTAGCGGTTTCCTAAACATAACAAAACCCCCGCTCAACGTCTGCTGAGCGGGGGTTCATGTAGGCACCACCTATTTTCCCGGCCCGTCTCCAGGCAAGTATCGTCGGCGAAAGTGAGCTTAACTTCTGTGTTCGGAATGGGAACAGGTGGACCCTCACCCCAATCGG
>JAJQFX010000117.1 GCA_021200895.1 Clostridiales bacterium
CTTCTCTACTTTTTATTCGGGGGAGAGGGGTCATATCATTTTAGCACATACATTTCTCATTCTCCCGCGTTTGGGCGGAATGGGGCGGCGCCCTGGCCCCGCCACAAAAAATTGTATAAACGGATTGAGAACCCAGTCCATCTGTGGTATGATAGGACTTAAGAAAATGTGGGCGCTGAGCTTGTCTGCTCAGCCGGGCATTTCCCAAGCGTTGGGTTCCATTGCACGATAATAAGGAGGAATCTGAATGAACACCCAGCAAGCATTGACCGATGAGCAACTGCGCTATCTGCGCCTGCTCGCTGAAAAATATCCCACTGTGGCAGCCGCCTCCAGTGAGATCATCCGAATCGAAGCGCTGCTGCGCCTGCCCAAGGGCACAGAGCATTTTATGAGCGACCTTCATGGCGAGCATGAGGCGTTCCTTCACATCCTCAACAGCGCCTCCGGCGTCATACGGGAGAAAATCGACCAGCTGTTTGCCGACACCGTACCCGCCCGGGAGCGGGCGGATTTGGCCACCCTGATTTACTATCCTGAGCAGAAGCTGCCGGAGCTGAAGGCCCGCCAGGAGGATTTGAACCAGTGGTACGCCACCACCCTGCTGCGGCTGGTGGAGCTGTGCCGCCTGGTGTCCAGCAAGCACACCCGCTCCCATGTGCGCAAATGCCTGCCGGAAAGCTGCGCCCACATTCTGGACGAACTGCTCCACGCTCACTTTGAAGACCACGACAAGCAGCTTTACTACGGGGAAATCATTCAAAGCATCATCCGCTACGACCGGGCGGACGCCTACATCACCCGGTTCTGCCAGCTTATCAAGCGGCTGGCGGTGGACAGGCTGCATATCGTGGGAGACCTCTTTGACCGGGGGCCGCGGCCCGACCTGATTTTGGATGAACTGATGGAGTATCACGATGTGGACATCCAGTGGGGCAACCATGACGTGGTGTGGATGGGGGCCGCCGCAGGGAGCCCTATCTGTATCCTGACGGTGCTGAAAACCACCCTATCCTACAACAATCTGGAGATGCTGGAAACGGGCTACGGCATCAGCCTGCGCACCCTGGATCAGATGGCGGAGCGGGTCTACGGCGGGTCAGACGTGACGCTGTGGCGGCCCCACGGCGGCAATCAGGGCCGCTGGGAGGAGATCGCCCGGATGCATAAGGCCGTCACCATCCTGATGTTCAAGGTGGAGGCCCAGGTCATCGCCCGGAATCCGGACTTCCAGATGCAGGGCCGGGACTACCTGAACCAAATCGACTACGCAAGCGGCACCGTCCTCTGCCGTCAAGCGGCACTTCCGCTGCGCTCCCTGTGCGGCGGCAAGCGGTATCCCCTCCGGGATACGGACTTCCCCACGGTGGACCCGGCCTGCCCCAGTGCCCTCACCGGTGAGGAGCAGGAAGTGCTGAACGACCTGGTGCGGGGGTTCCGCCAGAGTGAAAAGCTCCAGCGGCACATCCGCTTCCTCTACGCCCAGGGAACGGTGTACAGCTGCTGCAACGGCAATCTGCTCTATCACGGCGCAGTTCCCATGACCGAGGAAGGCGAGTTTGCCGCCGAAACCTTCGAGGGCCAGTCCTACAGCGGCCGGGCGCTGTTCGACTACTGCGACCGCCGGTGCAGGCAGGGCTATTTCGCCCTGGAGGGCAGCCCTGAGCGCCAGGCCGGGCAGGACTTTTTGTGGTACCTCTGGTGCGGCCCCCTGTCCCCCATTTTTGGCCGCAGCGCCATGACCACCTTTGAGCGGCTATACATTGCCGACAAGTCCACCCACGCTGAGGTGAAAAATCCCTACTACTCCCATATCAACGGCCCCCATGCAGCGGAAGTGGCAGAGCGTATCTTACAGGAGTTCGGCCTCACCGGCCCTGGCTGCCACATCATCAACGGCCATGTGCCGGTGCGGGCCATCGAGGGAGAAAGCCCCATCAAGGGCGGCGGCAAGCTCATCGTCATCGACGGCGGCTTCTGCCGGGCCTACCACAGCAAGACCGGCATCGCCGGGTACACCCTCATTTCCAACAGCCGCGGGCTGACCTTGCGCACCCACCAGCCCTTTGAAAGCACCGAGAAGGCCATCCGGGACGATGAGGACATCGACAGCCAAAGCGAACATATCTACACCGCCCCCCAGCGGGTACTGGTGCGCCAGACCGACGAGGGCATTCAGGAGTCCGCCCGCATTGCCGACCTGGAGCGGCTAGTGCAGGCGTACCAGAGCGGCCTGCTCCACGAGGCTTCTTAAGCCGACTGCTGGAACAGCAGCCACAGCACCAACAGCAGCAGCGAAGGGTTCCCCTTCAGCGCTAGGGCAGCGCCCGGCACCAGGGCCAGCGCCAGCAGCGCCGTAACGCAATCGTGAACGGCCCGTTCCGCACGTCCGCCCAGCCCCGTCAGCTCCAGCAGGGCGAGGAGGATGCGCCCGCCGTCCAGCGGCGGGATGGGCAGCAGATTGAACAGCCCCAGAATCAAACTCGCCCCGGCAAAAAGCTGCGCCCACGGCATCTGGGGAAGTGCCAGCGCCACGGCAAAGGCGCACAGGAGATTGACTGCCGGCCCCGCAGCGGCCACCGTAAGCCGCTGGAGGGGCCGTTGCAGTTCCTCCAGCAGCAGCTCCGCGCCGCAAAAGGTGATGCGCACCGCCCGTACCCTGACCCCCAGGCAGAAGCAGGCGCACAAATGCCCTCCTTCATGGAGGGCGGCGGAGAGCAGCAGGGCGGACATCAGCCGCCCTGAGGTGAGCATACAAAACAGCGTCAGCAAAAAGACAGCGCCGGAGGACAGAAAGCAGCGGCCAAACCAAACGCCTCCGGCGCTTAACTCAGGCTTCGGAAATCTGCCCATTTGCATCCCCTTCCGGTTCCGGCTCCACAGATTCCGGCACCGCTCCGCTGCCCTCGTCTGCGGCGGAGGAGGCAGCATCGTCCGCCGTCTGCGGCGCAAAGACGGCGGCGCACCAGTCCTCCAGCGCACCAGTCAGGTCTCCGTCTGTCATCATCTGCCCCAGGTCGGAAAAGGCCTGCTCGAAATCCGTCTGGGACAGGATGAGCGTCTCGCAGGCATCCTTCCAATGGGCGGCCACATTCGGCAGCAGCCAGCCGCACAGCCCAACGGCCAGCACGACGGCGAGGGTGGCAAGCAGGCGCAATATCTCCCTGGCATACCAGGGTCGGCGCGTTCCCTTCCCTTTCGTGAAGCGGTTTCGTTCCCGTTTGACATCCATCCCATGAGCCTCCACCCTGTCCGAACTCTCTCCACAGTGTATGCGCGGCGGAGCGGAATAGAACGAGGCGGCGCATTCCGGTGGATGGTGGGGCTATTTCAGCCCATAAAATAAGCACAGGCGTTTTCAGCCTGTGCTTTTCCGTTCCCCCGCCTGCTCCGGCGTCACCGGAAGCATGACCCGCAGGGAGAACCGCCCGTCCTCCGCCCGGATGGAAAGCTCCCCGCCATAGTGCCTTGCGATGCGCTGCACCGTTTTCAGGCCGAAGCCGTGGAACCGTCGCTCTTCCTTGGTGGTCAGGGGCAGGCCGTCCCGAAACTGGAGCCGACCCTGGAAGCTGTTCTCCATTTGAATGAACAGCAGGCCGTTCCGGCGGAATATCTTCAGGTCAATGATGCGCTGCCGGGGATTTTCCAGGGCGCTGACGCTTTCGATGGCGTTATCCAGAGTGTTCCGCAGGATGAGGTACAGGTCGCCGGTCTCCAGCAGCTCCAGCCCGGTGCAGTCAGCCACGCACAGGACTTGAATCTGCCGCTCCCGGCAATAAAGGCTCCGCTCCATCAGCACGGCGTTCAGCGTCTCGTTGTCCGTCTGGGTGCTTTCGTCGTAGACCTGGAGGTTCTCCGCGATTTGATCCAGCAGGTCGTCCCGCTCCGTGCCCTCCTCCTTGTCGATCATCTCGGCCACCTGATGCTTCAAATCGTGCATCAGGCGGGTCAGCTCGTTCATATTCTGGCGGCTGCTCTGGAGCTGCTCATGGCGCAGCTGCCGCACATAGCTTTGCATATCCAACTCGTGCTGGAGGGCCAGCGCCCGCCGCTGATTCACCTGAATCCACAGCATCGAGGCGCAGCAAAGGATCTCGTACACCTGGCAGAAGGGAAACAGCGGGCTGGCAGTACTCTCGTTCACAACCTTGACCGCCACGCTGGTACACGCCGCCACCAGATACACCAGACAGGTCACTGCCGTCAGCCGCAGGTTATTCACCTGATATTCGCCGTCCTCACAGAGGGGACGGATGCAGGTGCGGTAAAAGAACCAGTAGGCCAGGGGAACAGTGACCAGCTCCACCACCGTGTCCACCAGAATGCCCTCATAGGGGATAAGACCAGCGAGCAGCAGCTGCGAGGCGGAGGAGATGTGCTGCACGCACAACGTCAGAGCGGCGCAATAAATCACCTCATTGCGCTTCACCGGGCAGCACAAGGCCAGCAGCGCCGCAGAGAGGGCGGCGAAAACCGCCGTATAGATGCAGCAGTTCAGCACGATATAGGCCAGGCTTTGCCAGACCGCTTTCACCAGGCCGCTGTTCATCAGCACCAGGGAGAGCAGTTCCGCCGCCCCGCAGAACGGGAGGAGCCGCCACAGGAAATGCGCCCGCTTCCGGTGGGGCAGAATGAACAGCATACAGGCCCCCAGCATTTCTGTGATGTACTGATTCCCGCTGAGGGCTTCAAACAGGGCGGTCATGTGGCCCCTCCGACGTAATCTGCCAGCTCCTGCAAAAACTGCTTGCGCCGGGGGCGGCTGATTTTCAGCCGACAGTCTCCCGCCGTCAACTCCGTCTGCCCCACCCAGGTGACATAGCGGAGATTCACCAGCAGGCTGTTGTCACACCGGGAGAAGGCGCAGCCCTCCAGCTGCTCCTCCGCCTCCTTCATAGTGCCGCTGGTCTCGAAGGTGTCGTCCTTTGTGTGGTAGAACAGCTTGTGCTTGATGACCTCCACATAAATCAGCCGGTCAATGACGATGCGCCACTTCCCTTCCCGGGTGGAAATCAGCAGGCTTTTCGGCCTCTGCCTGGGAAGGCGCTCCAGCAGCAGCCCCATCCGCAGCTCAAAGGCGTCATAGTTCAGCGGCTTGACCAGGAAGTCCATGGCCTGCACCTCGTAGCCCTTCAGGGCCAGCTGGGCCATCCGTGTCACAAAGACCAGAATCACGTCGGCGTCCTGAGCCCGGATCCGCCGCGCAGTCTCCATGCCGTCAATGCCGGGCATGACAACATCCAGGAAGATGATGTCATACTGGGGCCTGTACTGCTCCAGGAACGCTACGCTGTCAGGATAAAAGCTGGTCTGGAACTCCAGGTCATGCTCCTGACGGTAGCGCTCCAGGAACTGCTTCATCTGCTCCATGGATTTTGGCGAATCTTCTACAACGGCAATCGTGATCATGGCGGGGGCCATTCCTTTCTGTCCTCTCTCTTCCGGTTCAAAGAATGTTCCTGTTTCACGGCCAGTATAGCACGATTCTCCGGTATTGGCAAGCTGTCAGGCAGGGGAAACGCGGGCGGCGGTCACAGCCGCTTTGTCCTGACGCGAACCTCCAACAGCTGCTGCCAGCCCTCGTGGACGTAGGCGAACTCCTGCTCCGTCCGGCCGTCGGCCAGCTGAACCGTGCGGCCTGTGGGTACGCGGCGGGAGATGCCCTGGAGCACCGGCTTCTCCCCGGCCATCTCCAGCAGCTGGGCCAGCTTCTCCAGGGGCAGCATCGCCGCCACCGCGTCCGCCTGCTCCAGCAGGGGCCGCAGCTCCTCCATGTTGCTCACCGTATCCGCCCAGACCAGCAGCCGGACGGGGCCGCCCATAATGCGCTCCAAATCCGCCAGCTGCTCCGGCGTCATGGTGTGCCTGGAAATCCATAGCGCGGTTTTTTCCGGGTGATTCTGTGACATAACATCGCCCTCCTCGTGATTTTACCGGGTGACCGGTTCCGGGTATCCTGCTGACAGTATAGCACGCCGGGCGGGAAAAGGCAACCGATTGGCGGCCCCGGCTTTCTGTTGAATTTGGAAGAAAGTGGTTGTCTTTTGCCGGATGCCGTGGTATAGTGTTGTCAGGTGCATCAAAAAGAGGCGTACCCATAGCGTGGGATTTGTGAAAAATCGCCGATGCGCCGCCCCGCTCCATCCATTCAGGCGGAGTATGCCCGCCGCCCATTCATAGGAGGACTTATGGCAAAAGAGAAGAAAATTATTCTGTTTTTAAGCACCCCGAAACGTAATGAATCAGAACAAACGTATGTTTGCCCTGACAAAAGCGAGGTCAGGGGGGTTCGGACGAACGACGCCCCAATCAAATATCTGCTTGGAAAGTATCCGAATGTTACTGAAATTCTGTGTCTTGTCACGAACGCGGCAAAAAAGACGGCATGGGACGATTTCAATAAAGTTGTCGAGGCCACAGGCAGCAAAGCCAAGTGTGTGGAAATAGAGTTTGAGGAAGGCACCCGCCTTCAGGAAATCCTCCCGAATATTCTGGGCTGTATCGGAGATGGGGATGAACTTCTGCTGGATGTCACCGGCGGCTTCCGCAACACAATGATGTATCTGATGCTCATCAGCCGCGCCCTGTCCTATAAGGGTGTGAAAACGGCCTGCGCCGTGTACAGTAACTTTCAGCAGGGCAGAGAGAAACAGAAGGTTGAGGACGTTACAGAAATTCTCCAAGTCTTTGACCTGATTGACGGAATGCAGAACCTGACCTCCTTTGGCAATGTCCGCGCCCTGCGCAGCTACTATGAGGGCCGCCCCCACGACGACAAAATCACAGCGCTGCTGGACGCGGTGGATAAACTCTGGCAGAGCATCACCCTTTGCCGCTCCAACCTGGTGCCGGGGCAGATAACGGCGTTCAACCAGGCTTTGAGGGACGCAAAGGAGTGCAGCGACCCGCTGCTCCAGGCGCTCCTGCCCGCGTTCCGGAACAAGTTTGGCGAAGAAATGACGATTCCGTCCCTTATCCAATGGTGTGCGGAGAGCGACATGATTCAACAGGCGCTGACCCTTTATCGGGAGCGGATTCCCGCTTACATTATGAACGAGCGGACGGATATTCTCGCCGTCAAACCCAAGATACCGCCAATCAACATGAAGAATTACCCAAATTACGATACGCAAGGGGAGGCCCGATTCTATACACAATTTCTCAACATAGGACACGGCTGGTATGCAGGCGCTTATGGAAAGGATGCCTATAAAGCCGCAAAGGAAAAAGAGGGGGATTACCTTATCACGCTAAAGAATTTTGAAAAGGCGCTGCCCCAGTCCATTTTTGAAGCTCGCTGCTCAGTGGAACAGCTGCGCACCATTACAATGGACTATTTGTACATTCGCGCTCTGCGAAACATGGTGAATCATGCCAGTGATGAGGCGCAGAAAAATCAGCAAGCATTGAACAAGTACCTGGCAGAAGAAGGCCACTATAAAATACCAGACGAAACCAATGCAGAAGATGTCAAGTATGCTATCTTAACAGGGTTGAAACACCTCAACTTCCAGCAATAAACTCCATAACCCCACCATCGCACACAGCCGCCCCGTTTGGGGCGGCTGTTTTTTTGCGCCGCGCAGCAGGCCCCCAAAAAAGGCAAACCGGAAAACCGCCGAGTCACAACCGTGATTCAGCGGTTTTCCGGTGTTTTTTTGCCCGTGGCAGAGCCGTCCCCGCGTGGGGTGTGAGCCGCGCTCCGAGAACTGGCAAACATCATTCTGCTGCTCGGTGTTGCCGTCCCCGTATGGGGTGGGAGCTGCGCTCGACCTCATGGAGCCTAAGAGCGTTACAGACGCGTTGCCGTCCCCGTGTGGGGTGTGAGCTGCGCTAAGGGCATGCCTACATCAGTGGTCTCGTGCATGGCGAGTTGCCGTCCCCGTATGGGGTGTGAGCTGCGCTTTCTGCATTACATTGGTAAACCCCGGTCCGTACAGGTTGCCGTCCCCGTATGGGGTGTGAGCTGCGCTCCCTCTCATCACCCACCAGTGGAGCGAGAAGGCCAAGTTGCCGTCCCCGCATGGGGTGTGAGCTGCGCTCCCACAACATCGAAGGGGAGGAGCGTCGTGTCAAGTTTGCCGTCCCCGTATGGGGTGTGAGCTGCGCTTTTGAACTTCGGCTCCCGCGCAGCCGGTGCGTTCGGTTGCCGTCCCCGCGTGGGGTGTGAGCTGCGCTGCTGCCGATGCAAGAGGCGAATCCGTCAACCTGTTTAGTTGCCGTCCCCGCGTGGGGTGTGAACTGCGCTTTATGCGTCCATCGGAAAGGGTGATGAAGTCGCGTTGCCGTCCCCGCATGGGGTGTGAGCTGCGCTATGGACAATACGTCATGCTGGGATTGAGCTCAGGGTTGCCGTCCCCGTATGGGGTGTGAGCTGCGCTCAGACCATGCTCAACTACAACAACCGGACAATCGAGTTGCCGTCCCCGCGTGGGGTGTGAGCTGCGCTCCGGAAGGGGAGTATTACCGATATAGCTACTACGTTGCCGTCCCCGCGTGGGGTGTGAGCTGCGCTATCGGCTTCCCGGATGAAGAGGGTGGTTCCTTTCGGTTGCCGTCCCCGCGTGGGGTGTGAGCTGCGCTATCAGGTTGACGAAGGCGATAACGGTACCCACCGTGTGTTGCCGTCCCCGCGTGGGGTGTGAGCTGCGCTACGGTGGTGGCGGTGAGGCGCTTGCCCTCCAGCGTTGCCGTCCCCGCGTGGGGTGTGAGCTGCGCTCGGCCTGCTCGGCCTTCTCCCCTTCGGTGAGGCCCGTTGCCGTCCCCGCGTGGGGTGTGAGCTGCGCTACCTTATTTTTTCTGTACAAAACAATGCTCCCTCCGTTGCCGTCCCCGCGTGGGGTGTGAGCTGCGCTGCAGCAGGGCAGCAACCCCGGCGCAGACATCCTTGTTGCCGTCCCCGCGTGGGGTGTGAGCTGCGCTGAAGCGAAGATTAGGACGAAGTTAAAAATTGATAGTTGCCGTCCCCGCGTGGGGTGTGAGCTGCGCTGAGGTGAAGTGATAAACTAAAACTGGACACGGAGGGGGTAGAAATTGGACACGGT
>JAJQFX010000185.1 GCA_021200895.1 Clostridiales bacterium
ATCTCCTACAGAATCTATATCCGTTAGAATAAGACACGGAATATCTAAAAATTTCACAAACGGGATAAATTCCTTTGCATACGCACCGCCTATTTCAATCAACGCATAATACTGCGCAGATAAATTATATTTCTGCGGCTTAAATAGACCCTCTGCTTCACATTTAGAAATCATATCTGGTATCAAAAGCCGTTCAGATGCTCCTTCGACAAATATAACCTTATCTGCAAAAAATAAATCACATCGACTCAACGTCAAATATTTTTTTATAAAATCAACATCTGCCTCCCCACTGTCAACAAACGATTTTAGGTTCTTAAATATTACCCCGTCCTTAGTCCTTTTCGCATATCTTATTTTGGAAAAGTCAATAGTATTGGCTATATGCGAGGAATGTGTAGTCACAAATGTCTGTATATGGACATTTGAAATTTTGCCCAAAAATGTCTCCAGATAATCCGCAAAATTATGCTGCATTTGCGGATGCATATGAGATTCTGGTTCTTCGATAAAAACTAACGGAATGCATGATTCTGACTGGTTCTCTATTTCCTTTGCGTAAGCAGCAAGAAGGAATTCCATTTTTATCAAATTCAAATACCCTAAACCATTATGTGAACTTGGTAAAGTCTCATTCTGAAAATCTGATGTGTACGCAAGCTCTGTCTGGTTTTTAATCTGATCGTCTATCTGCAACTTGGTATTAACCGCAAGTTGTAATTCCTCCCCATTCGGATATCCAAAACCAATTGCCTTATTTACCACACTTCCAAGCAATTCATCGCTTTTCTTCTGAACTTCGCTATTTGCTTTCTCTACAACCTTTCGCAATTCAATCATTTCTTTTGCAATGCCGGGGTCAAGGTCCTCTTCTTTCACATCAAAATAACTTGTAATCAATTTTCCCAGAGAACTTTTCTTCTGTGTGCCGTCCCCTCCAAGCTCTCTTTCTGCAGGAATCGAATAAAATGGGAAAAGCTCGACAAGCTCCTTAACGCTTTTCACTTGTCTTTCACCCATATTCAACGGATTCACCGCATATATTACCAATTCAAATATTTTCTGAAAATTATCGGCAATAGCATCATGCACATCGCTATTTTCAGCATTAAAATTATCGCCATCGTAAAAATAAGGAATAAAAATCTCCCGCAATCTCTCTTCGTCTTTTTTTAAGCTATATTCTATACGCACAATCGCCTCCGTTATACTTTCATCAACATCAATTATGAACGGAGATAAAGCTCCCAAATTATCCTCTGGAGCATCTAATGAATAATCGACCCAAAATTCAAGTGCCGTTATGGGAAGTCCTTTCTTCAATTCAGGATAAGAAATTTCTTGTTTCATAAACTTATATAGCAGATCGTACAACACTTCACGTTTAGCTAACGGATAATCGTCATACTCCAATGCTTTTCCCTTTATAACATTGTTGACAAGATCATTGCATGAGGTCTTGCCTGTATTATTTCTTCCGACTATCAGAGTTGTTTTCTCATCCACAATCAATTCTGAATTAAGCAGCAAACGATAGTTTTCTATCTTAATCTTAGTTAAGCGCATATATACATCTCCTCCCCGCGAAAGGCATCATTTGTTCTGATCATGAGGAACGCATTGCCGCTCTTCGCCTCTTATATAAATAATCACTCTACAGATTTACGTACCTTCTCCCTGATCTCTTCTATAAGCTTATGCACAGTTGTACATGGACACATTTCAGATGGTTTCCTTACCCCATTCTGTAAATATCCCTGTAAACGTCCTTCTGCAATAGCAATGGCATTCTCCTCATTTCCATACTGGTTCAAAACAGCATAAATATTTTCATTCGCTTTCCGGTATTCCTGGCCTGTCTTTTTATCATATGTTTCAGCAAATCCACGACAGCACATCACAGAATCCATATAACTGTGCATCCTTCCAAAGTAAGCATCAAACCATATCTCAATACAGGGATTTGACCATCCAGCATTTACTTTCCGGGCTTTTGCATCGGCTATAATACCATCAAAATTTGTCACCTCGTCTCTGTCAAAAACAATCCATGGTTCACCATATTGTGGTTCTAATGATGCCTGCTCTTCACATACTTCGACAAGTTTTTCCGTTTTTGCCTTTGATACTCTAATTACAAGCCGTCCCTGCAATTCTTTGGGAAGAGAGTCCCTAAGGCCACGGATATAATTACCTTCAGTCGCATCTGTATCCGTAACCACAAAATAATACCCCAAATCAGGAACCCTCTTCCTGAAATTCTCTCGCCGTTGTCGCTTTCCATTTCTCTCTGTCTTAGCCATCCGATTCCTCCCCAAACATATCAAAGCTCTTCAAAGTCGGTATAGCACCATACTTTCCAAGGAGATAATTCTTCTCATAGCTTTCATCCTTCCGAATCCTGGCTCCGTTTACATCCACAAAATCTGCCAGGGAATACAACGTAGTTACGCCATCAGCATCTTTTTCCGTAAACCAGATTTCATCCCGGCGCAGCAAATTCGTTGAAAGCTGCCATGAATCATGTGTAGTAAAAACAATCTGCGCATGGTTCACGTTAATTTCCGGATTCAAAAACGTGATCAAAAAGGTTCTGACCAACAGCGGGTGAAGTCTTGCATTTAATTCATCAACAAAAAGTATGCTTCCCCTTTCAAGGGTGTCCTGCAGAACCGGATAAAGAGCAAACATCTTTAATGTACCATTTGACTCTTCTTGTAATGGTATAGATGTAGTTTCTCCGCCCTTTAAGCGATGAATGGCATCAATCTTAACATATTTGCCTTCTTCCTCATCACCTTTGCTTTTTTCTACATGAAATCCCACGATAGACGGATCAAACGCTGCAAAATACTCAACCACCTTATCCTGCACTGCCTTATCATTCGCAAAACCTTCCGGAATAACGGATGAAAGAAATGCATTTTCGTAAGGGTCACCAAAATCCGCAATATTAGCGCTGTAGAACCAGTCACGAACCCCTTTTAGCTTTGCAATTTTCAGCTTTGCTCCAAGGGAAACAAGAAGGGTCTCCTTTTCCAATGCAATAGTCAGATTTTCACGGCTTTTTTCCGGTATACCTGAAAGATCAAGTTCGTTGGTATCCCGATAGAATATCCGCCTGTATTGTCTTGCAGATTTCGCCTTGTAGTTTAACCATTCCTCCGTTACACCGTCTTCTCCCAAAACAAATCCATAATTATAGCTTCTGTAACCATGTTCTTCCGTATCCATATAATAAACTTCAAACAAGGATTCTTTATTCCTGCTGGAAACGTCAAAAAGAAACGGTGTTTTTTTTGCCTTGCGCTTCTTTATCTTTTTATCCTCAGAATCCCCGCCATAAGAGAAAGATTCTAA
Source organism: Clostridiales bacterium (assembly GCA_021200895.1). Taxonomy (GTDB): domain Bacteria; phylum Bacillota; class Clostridia; order Oscillospirales; family Oscillospiraceae; genus Onthomonas. The sequence continues at coordinate 3,361 of JAJQFX010000185.1, forward strand.
GACATAAGTCATCATAAACCGAAACGCTTCAATAATATTAGATTTCCCACTGGCATTTGCTCCAAATATAGCAGCCGCTGGCAACAATTTTTCATATCCGACTGCAACCACTCTGTCCGAATGCTCAGAAATCGAGGTTGCTGAAAGATCTAATATCGTATCATCCCGAAATGATTTGAAATTTTTAAATCTAAATTGAATCAACATATGGCATTTAACCTCCTTAAGCACTATTATATACGAAATGCATTTCGAAATCAACTGTATTTTGAGATTTTTTCTCAATCTTATGTTTGTTTCTTTGCATCATTTCTCTAATCTAATTATTTAATTTGAAATTAAGCTGAAATTAACCAAAAAAAGAATCCCAGATGATGAGAAACCAACATCAAGTTGGTCTCCACCATCTGGGATTACTCTTTTTACTGCATATCCATCTCCGGCTTCTTAACCAGTCCCGGCGCATCCTTGCCTGCCGCCTTTGACAGCATATCCTGCTTCTCTTTCAGCCTGCCGATCAGCGATGCCTTTGCACCGCCGTCCTCCCTGCCGGCGCTCTCTTTTCCCGGACGCGCTTTATCCTTCCCGGACTTTTCGGCCCTTAAATTATTATTCCGTCCGTCGATCATATTATAATTCTGTTCATCGGCCATCTCCGCAGAACGGAGATACTCGCCGTTTTCCAGATACTTCATCCATTCCGGCTTATCCACGCCAAACAATCCGCCGTTGTCAATATGACGCTGCAGCTGTTTTTCGTTCCCTATCACAGTTTCTGTTCCGTCCGGATGAAGTGCATATACCATCAGGCTCCCCTGTTTAAAATATTCCGTTGCTGCTTCTGCGCCCATCGGAACCATACCGGGATAGTGATAGCCATATTCCTCCATATCTTCCACGGATACTGTCGGGTCCGGCATAACACTCACGGGTGCAGATGCCGTGCGGATTAAATCCACAATCTCCGGTGAGAATCCATCGAATACATCCTGCGCATATAATGTTCCTTTTTCATCCATGATAACCGAAGCCACATCCCTGCCGTATGTGTCATGCTCCAACAGGAAATAATCCCTGCCGTCGATCTCCTGCCTTTCTACCGGATGCCATGTACCGAAATGCTGGGTAACCGAAAGATTTGTACTCTGCATCGTTACGAGCTGTTCCATTGCTTTCGTCTGCAGAAATTCAGGAACCTCGGCAAATCCAAAGCTGTCAACATAGTAAGCGGTATCCACATCATTCTTATGGAATACTACAATATCGCTGACACTTAGCGAATGCCCCCGGAAGTCTGCCGGATGGTATAAATTGAATTTCATATAAATACTGTCCAGAGTTTCCTTGTCATCGAGTGGAGCGTGATAAACCAGGTCATAATTACCGCGCTCCACCTTCAAGCCTTTCTTTTTCAGATATTCTGTACCCTCAAATGCAAAATCACGGGTACTCTCATCATTTTTCAGTTGATAAATCTCATAGCTGTTTTCTGCCATATCATTTCCTTTCCGGGAATGTTCCCTTCCATTTTTCGTAAAAAAACAGGGATGCAGGCTCCACATAAAAAATTTAAATGTGGAGCCTGATAACTTCCCTGTCTTTATCGTTTCTCTATTTTATTTTGGGATCTGAATCCCTTTTCGGCGGCCTGCTTTTGTTCTTTAACGCCCGCTCCCTTGCCGCCGCGCGCTGTTCCTTGCTGTACGGCTCGCGAATCTGCACACATTTCTTTGGAACAACATACGAAAACGCCCCATCCCCGAAATCTTCCTCCAACCGCACCTCGTCAGGGTGCTTTTCTGCAAAGAGCTGCAGCTTCTGGATCAGCTTTGGGTCAAAAGTATAAACGCTCGCTTCGGCTTCCGCCTGATTATAATTGACAATCGTTTCACGCTCATAAGAATTTCTCATGCTCCTTCACCCCAGCTCTCCTCATCCTCGTCAAGCGCAGGTTCAAAAACCAGTTCCTCGAATTCATCCTCTGACATGCCGGACAGGAGCATGACCGTCTGCTCCATCAGTGACAGCATATCCTTATCATCAATATACGGGATGGACGCTGAAATATCCTCCATCAGTTCTCCCCTGCCGCTATGGTCAAAAATACACATCAGATTCATCTCTTCCACACTACACATCATCAAATTTCAACACCTCTTTTCTTATCCTGCGTTTTGCCGGGGGTCTGTTTTGCCGCTTCCACCTGTTTCTGTTTATCCTGCAGGCGCGAAAGCAGAGAACCGGACGGAGCTTTTGCATCCTGCTCCGCCGCTGGTTTTTTCTGTGTCCTGTCCACAGATTTGTTTTTCGGATAAGCTTCTGCCTGTCCCTGCGATTGCGCTGACACCTTTTCCTCCGAACCTGCCATTGCTTTCGATTGCGGCTGCGCGGATTCCTTCTCCTGCGCTCTTGCCGTGGTCTGCGCCTGCTCCTGCTGTTCACGTTCCATCACCAGAAGCTGGCGAAATGCCCCGTTTACCATCACGGGATGTGTGCTTACCCTGTAGTCCTGTCTGCGGTCTTTATAGGTATCCTGCATATCCGCTCCGGGAATAAACACTTTCGCCGCTTCCTCTTTCGTACTTGGATAATAACGCCCATCATAATCCGCAAGCTGAATGGTGCTTGCGAGGACAATCTTGCAGCGCTCCATTCCATATTTTTGCACCCACTTCTGCAGATACTCCGGCATTTTCCGGTCATGGTAAGCAGCGCCAAAATCATTGGAAAATTCATGGGCACATCTTTCATTCTCCCTGTGGCTCGCCCGCCAGCTGTCTACTTCCCCGGCTTCTTTAGCTTCGCTGTAGCTGTTCAGGTGGCTGACCGGAATCACCCCGCGCTGTAAAGCCCGTTCATCCAAAATTGCCTGCATATCTTTGATTGCCTGCTGTACGAGCGGGCTTTCGCGGTAGTGCGCAATATCATTGATAATATCGGACAGCACTTCGCCAGCCTCCATCAGCGGAAATTCCCCATCATACATACTGCCATCTGATAGGCAGAATCCGATACACGGAATCGCGCTCATGCGGTCCGGCGGAATCGTATCAAAAATCCGAACCGCTTCCTCCAGCGTCAGGTTATCGTGGTACTCACCCAGATTGGTAAACTCCGAACATTCTGCCACATAGAAACTGATCGTCGGCTCCTTTTCGGCTTCTTTTGCAGCCCGCATTTTGGCTTCCTTTTCATCCAGATAAGCTTCTGAGCGGAAAAGATAATCCTCCAGTGAGCCTGTTTCCTCCAGAGAAATCGGATTTACATCAACTGGTATCCCTGCAATCTTTAAGCCGGATTCATGAAGCGTATTAAAAACGCGGATTCCTTGATGCCGCCTGTGTACGACAGCACGACATCTACATCCGAGCCTTCCTGATACAGTCCCTCTCTGGTGCGGCTCCCGTACACCCTTGCTCCAAGCAGCTTCACATCTTCAGACAGCCCCATCTCATCAATCTCAGCCTGCGCCATTGAAAGGACAGTTTCCTCTATTTCTGCCCGGCTCCTGCCGCCAAGCGATGCTTCCGGCTCCGTATGATCGGATACAAGGGGAATACTGTCATTTTCTTCCTCTGTCACAACAGTAATATCACCGATTCTGACAGCTTCAACAAATTTCATCAGTTCGCCATGGTCAATCACTTCACACTGCTCATACGACAGCCCCGCATCTTCCAAAATATCATCCATTGCTTCACGGATACTGACATCCGGGTTATCATATACGCCGCCATCCAGTTCATGGAAAGCCTTATCATAAAACGTATAATCATAGCCGCCATCTGTATTCTGGATTGTAAAATACCGGTTCCCGGCACGGTAGGCAATCTCCGTATCATGGTTGTCCAGAAAGAATTGCGCTCTGTGCCATGCTTCCTGTGATTCCTCCGTTATCCATTTACCGCTCAAGGATTCAAATTCCATGTCCGTCAGCGTTTCCATCCCATTTTTACACTGGATCAGCGTCATCCGTGACGGCGGCTGTTCCGTGCTTTCCATTCCGATGTTCTTGTCAATGTGATTCGGGAGTGCGGCATATGCTGCAAGGGCAGAATCCAGATCAGAAAATGTCTGGAAAGAATGGCTATCCCCCAGATTATGCGGGTCACGTTCCACAAAGAAGGAACCGATGGTCACTTTTTCCGCTACATCCGCAGAGGGCATTTGTACAGCTTCGGAAAACGGCTGATCTGCCGCAATCGCTTCTCCCTCTCTTACAGAAACTTCCGGCCTGTCTGTCTGCCTTCTTTCAACTGGCTGTTCCACACCGTTCTTGATTTCTATTCCTCCGGACTCAGATGAAATATTTCCGCTTTCTGCTTCCACTGCCTGTCCTTCCACCAATGGTGTTTCTTCTCCAACCGTCTGCTCATCAATAAACGGATTTTCTGCCTCCAGTTCCTGTTCCCTGCGAAGTTCCTCAAGATTTGCATCTATCGCCTTTATCATGCTGTCTGCTTCCCTGCGGATAACTTCCATTGAGCTGCGAAGCTCTTTCATCTCGCGCCCTTCACTCCATCCGGCAATGTAGCCGAACGAATAGTCACTGGTGTCAATGCCATAATGCTGGCACACCGTATAGGCAACGCTTTCCGCCTGCACCTCACGGGTACGCCTGTCAATCATGATGCCATTCGCTTCATCCATCATATCAACATCATGCAGGCGTGAATGCACGATCTCGTGAATCGCCGTTTTTACATTCTGCGCTTCGCTCATATCTTCAGCAATCGCAATCCGCTTTTCCACCTGATGGTAATAGCCATGCGTACTGCCGCTGATCGGTTCAAAGGCAATCGGCACACCGGAAGTGCGGCAAAGCGCGTCAAAGAATAAATTGTATCCCTCGACGCTCCCTGTCAGTTCCTGCACCTGCGCCAGTTCCGGCAGAGGTTTTCCCTCCGTCTGGCTCACGTCAAATACAGACGCAATCTTAAAAAATGGTTTCTTGACCGTGACCATCTCTTTCAGCGGTTCCCCGTTTTCATCGAGAACCGGGCGCTGCGTCACCGGGTCAAGCACTTCCCGTTCAACTTCTACTTTCCGGGGAGCCGGGGCAAAAATCTTGATTGCCTTTTCCCCGCGCATGACATTCTGCTCGAACTTTTTCTGCCATGCGCCGTATCCTGCCACCAGCGTGGCATCCGGCTTCTGCATTGCAATCAACAGGATGTTGGAAAAACTGTAATTATGAAACTGTGACATGACACGCAGATACTCTGTATACTGCTCTGTTGAAAACAGTTCCTGCACACCTTTTTCCAGCCGCTCCGTGATTTCTTTCAGCTGTTGCTGCTGTTTACTCATTTTTTCTTCTGGCACTGATATTCCTCCTGTAAAAACAGGCAGGAGAATCCCTTCCCCTGCCCGTAAATAATCAGAAACGTCATTCGCTCCGTTTCTTATAGCAACGAGCAAAATTACCGGCAGTAGTTTGATGCTCGGAACCACCCGATGACATCATCCTGCGTAACCAGGGCGAGGGCATCCGCCACAGCAGCAGGCAGCGCGTCCCTTACACGAACCTTCCATTTGCGAAGACAGGCTTTCATTTTTGACCACATCTTTTCAATGGGATTCAAATCAGGACTATATGGCGGCAGATAGAGTGGTGTAATCCCATTTTGGCGCAAAAGATCCCCAACTGCATCAACATGATGTGAGCG
>JAJQFX010000116.1 GCA_021200895.1 Clostridiales bacterium
GTACCCACCATGACCCTGGGTACCATGGACCCCGCCGCCCAGGAGGAGGCAGCCAAGCCGGTCGTCATTGACGACTCCATGCTCACCGAAGCAGAGCGGAAAATCGTGGACGATTTCTCCAAGAAAATCGACATCACCGACTCCCAGCAGGTGCTTCTGTATGGCACGGCGGCCCAGAAGAACATCGCCGACTTCTCTGACCACGCCCTGGAGAGCGTGAAGAACAAGGATTTGGGCGAAGTGGGCGAGACCCTGTCCGGCCTGGTGGTGGAACTGAAGAACAACGCCCCCGGCCAGCAGGAGCAGAAAAAGGGCTTCTTCCGCAAGGCAAAGGTGAAGGCGGATGAACTTCAGGCCCAGTACACCAGCGCGGAGAAGAATGTGGACAAAATCAGCGAGATTTTGGAGCAGCATCAGGTGGCGCTGATGAAGGACGTGGCCATGCTGGATCAGATGTTTGAGCTGAACCAGCAGTATTACAAAGAGCTGACCATGTATATCATCGCGGGCAAGAAGCGGCTGAACGAGGTCAAGACCGGCGAACTGGAGCAGCTGCGCCAGCGGGCCATCCAGACCGGCACCCAGGAGGACGCCCAGGCCTATAACGACATGGCGAACCTGGTGAACCGGTTTGAGAAGAAAATCAGCGACCTGGAGCTGACACGGATGATTTCCATCCAGATGGGCCCCCAGACCCGCCTGCTCCAGAACAACGACACCTTGATGATTGAAAAGATCCAGACCTCCCTGGTGAACACCATCCCCCTGTGGAAGAGCCAGATGGTGCTGTCCCTGGGGCTGGAGCGCTCCCGTCAGGCCACGGCAGCCCAGAGCGCCGTCACCAACATGACCAACGAGCTGCTGAAGAAGAACGCCGAGATGCTGAAAATGGGCACCATCGCCACGGCGAAGGAAGCGGAGCGGGGCGTTGTGGACATTGAGACCCTCCGCAAGACCAATGAGGATTTGATTTCCACCCTGGACGAGGTGATGACCATTCAGACGGAAGGCCGCAAGAAACGCCAGGAAGCGGAAGTGGAGCTGGGCAAAATCGAAGGCGAGTTGAAGGCCAAGCTGCTGGAACTGCGTCCCTGACCGGCGAAGGAGCTTCGCTGATGTCCCACTCCGTTATCCCAGGAGGAAACGACTATGAAGATTTTGAAAAAATTCCCGGTGGCGCTGATTATCACCGCGCTCATTGTAGGGGTGAGCCTCGGCTACTCCGTCGCCGCAGCGCCGGCCAGCATGATTTCCGTCACCGTGGGAGACTGGGTGGAGGACGATGCCAACATCCTCAGCGAGGACACGGAGGAGCAGATCCGCACCTGGAACAGCAAGTGGGATGTAGACTATTACGCCTACGTCGCCGTGGCCACCGTCAGCAGCATGAAGGGCTGGGACAGCGAGGAGTACTGCCTGACCCTGGCGGACAACTGGAATTTGGGCAGCAACGATATGATTCTCGTGCTGGACATCGGTGGGGAGAGCGCCTACCTCTATGAGGGCGGCAATTACTCCAACTTTGACTATGAATCCTATCTGGACACTTACCTTGCCGCGGACTTCTACGCCGGGGACTATGACAGCGGCGTGCTGGCCCTGATGGAGGCCATGGAGGACTACTTCGCCTCCGTCAATGGCGTCGCGTCCTCTGACACAGAGGGCTATTATGACGATGGCTACTACTATGACGACGGTTATTACTACGACGATTACTACTATGAATCTTCGGGAAATGGAGGGTTTGTTATGGGACTGATTATCCTGATTGTCGTACTCATTGTGATTGCAAATGCCATTGACCGGGCGCGGTACAACCGCTGGTACGGGATGTACGGCCATATGGCGGTGCCTCCTGTCATGTTCCGCCCCATCTTCTTCTGGAACCGTCCCCGGGGGCCGAGAGGCCCCGGCGGGTTTGGCGGCCCTGGTGGACGCGGCCCGGGTGGCCCCGGCGGTGGGCGCGGCCCTGGCGGCCCTGGCGGCGGCCCTCGTCCCCGTAGCGGCGGCGGCTTCGGCGGCAGCAGCGGCGGTCACGGCGGCAGCTTCGGCGGCGGTGGCGGCGGCTTTGGAGGCGGTGGCCACGGCGGTGGCGGCGGCTTCGGCGGCGGCGGTGGCGGCTTTGGCGGCGGGCATCACTGATGCCTCAGTCCGGGCGGCAAGCCCCACAGTAAACCGTACTCTGACAGGCGGATGGCATCAGCCGTCCGCCTGTTTTTGCTGTGACAGCGGAGAGGAAGATGCTGAACATGAGCGAAAGAATGGTGGTGGGCCGCTTTGCGCCGTCCCCGTCGGGGCGGATGCACCTGGGCAACGCCTTTTCCGCGCTGCTGGCGTGGCTCAGCGTCCGCAGCGCCGGAGGCAGGATAATTCTCCGGCTGGAGGACCTGGACACGGCCCGGTGCAAGCGGGCCTACTGCGACCAAATCGAGGCGGATCTCCGCTGGCTGGGGCTGGACTGGGACGAGGGCGGCAGCGCAGGCGGCCCCCGGTATTATCAGAGCAGCCGCAGCGACCTTTACCGGGCCGCGCTGGAGGCGCTGGAGGGCCAGGGCCTGCTCTACCCCTGCTTCTGCACCAGGAGCGAGCTTCACGCCGCCTCCGCCCCCCACCTCAGCGACGGCACAGCCCTTTACCCCGGCACCTGCCGGAACCTGACCGCCGCGGAGGTGGCGGACCGGCGCAGGCTCCGCCGCCCGGCGGTGCGCATTCGCGTGCCGGAGCGGGAACTCTCCTTCCAAGACGGGGTCATGGGGGTGTACAGGGAGCGGCTGGCCGACCAGTGCGGCGACTTCATTCTCCGCCGCAGCGACGGCATCTATGCCTATCAGCTGGCCGTGGTGGTGGACGATGCCCTGATGGGGGTCAACCAGGTGGTGCGGGGGCGGGACTTGCTCTCCTCCACCCCCCGGCAGCTGTGGCTCCAGGAGCGGCTGGGGCTGCCTCACCCGGCCTATTACCACGTCCCCCTGCTGTACGGCGGGGACGGGCACCGCCTCTCCAAGCGGCAGCGGGACGTGGACTTGGGAGCCCTGCGGGCGGCGGGGGTGCACCCAGAGGCGCTGATTGGGCTTTTGGCCTGCTGGGCCGGGCTGCTGGAGAATCCCGAACCGGTGACGGCCAGGGAACTGGTGCCGCTGTTCTCCTGGGACAAGGTGGGGCGGGAGGATATTCTGGTGCCGGAGACGGTTCTCAATGATTGAGCGGATGAGAACTGGAACAAAAACGGCGCAGCGGAGAAGCTTCCGCTGCGCCGTTTTCTGCTGTCATTGGGCAACGGTGTAAAGGGCGTAGAACAGCCCCTTTTGCGCCATCAGCGCATCAAAGGTACCCGTCTCCACCACCGCGCCATCCTTCATCACGAGGATTTGGTCATAGCGCAGGAGCAGCGCCTTCTCCAGAGAGTGCGTAACTACGATGCGGGTGACATCCGGCAGGTTCAGCAGGTCGGAGGACACCTGATAGGCGGTTTCCGCATCCAGGGCGGCGGTGGCCTCGTCCACCAGCAGGACGGACGCCCTGCGCAACAGGCTGCGGGCGATGGCGATGCGCTGCCGCTCCCCGCCGGACAGCTCCGCGCCCCCTTCGCCGCAGAGGCAGCCCTCCCCCCGCGCCGCCGCCAAATCGGTCAGGTTGGCCATGCGGAGGGCGTCAGCTACCTCCTCGTCCGGGAAGTCCCGGAACATGGTGACATTGTCCCGCAGGGTGGCGTTGAAGACGAATATATCCTGCTGGATGGATGCCACCAGGTCGGACAGGGAGGCGTTGCTGATGTCCCGCCCCTCCACACCGTCATAGGTGATGCTGCCCTGATAGTCGGCAGCGCCACCCCGCAGCAGGTGGAGCAGGGTGGATTTCCCACAGCCAGAGCTGCCCACAATGGCGTAGCATTTGCCCGCCTCAAAGGTGACGGAGACATCATGCAGCACCTCCCGCCCCGGTTCATAACCGAAGGACAGGTGCTCTGTCCGGATACCCTGGGCCAGCCTGGCCGGGACGGCCCGCCCGCCCCGGCCGCTGTTCCGGCGGAGCAGGGATGCCATCTTCTCCAGCAGTCCCAGGGCGGCGCGCCTGGCGGTCAGCAGGCCGGGCAGCTCCGAAATGGGGGTGACGATAAAGTTCATCAGGTTGACGAAGGCGATAACGGTACCCACCGTGATGTTCCGGCCAGCCAGCACCATCCACACCCCGGCAAAAAAGACGCCAAACTGGGCCAGCAGTCCAGCGGCAATGCTCACCGTACTGACAGACAGCCGCAGCCGCCGCTTTTGGCACTTTTCCTCCTCCAACGCAGCGTTTTTGTCCGACAGGAGGCGGAGAAATTCCCGCTCCGTCCGGAAACTCTTGACCACGGAAAAGCCGCTGAGGCAGTCCTTCAGCGTTGCGGTGAAGGCCGCGTTGTCCTCTGACACCTGCCGTTCCAGCGGTTCCAGCCGCCGACCGACGCCCATGGACGCCGCCATGGGGAGGACGGTCAGCACCGCCACCACCGCCGTCAGCAAGGGGGAGAGGTACAGCATCAGCAGGAACGCCCCGCAGAAGTCCAGCAGATTCCCAATGATTTGGAACTCCGCCTCCAGATAGTCCCGCTCGATGACGGCGGCGTCGTTGGACAGGGCGGACAGATAGGCGGAGGTGGGTTCCCGCTGAAAGGAGGCCAGGCTCTTTCCCATCAGCTTTTGCAGCACCAGGTTCTTATACTGCTCCATGGCGGTGCGGAGGAACCGGGGCTGCGCCGCCCGATTGAGCAGCGAGACCAGCGTGAACAGCAGCAGATAAACCGCAATCATCAGTGCCAGATTTTCCAGGCTTTTCGCCCCCGCTTCGCCAGAGATGGCATTTATCATCTCCATCAGAATCCAGGAGATGCCCAGCATCAGCGCCTGGGTCAGCGCAGTCGCCAGGACAGAGAGGGCAAACGCCCCGTGGTTGTGGGCGTAGAAGGCTGCCCGGAGGGTTTTGGCAGACAGCGCCGCCGGTTCATTTCGTGTTTTCATGGTGTTCATCCTTTCTTTTTACATACATTCAGAAGGTATGTATTTTCCTAAAAAAGAGCGCCGCCTAGGCAGGCGGGCCGACGGCCTGCGGGCGCTTCCCGTGAGAAGCGCCCCGCAAAGGGCCTGTTTACTGCTCCCCATCCCCATAGATGCCGGTGCAGACCTGGTCGATAAACTCGTCCGTTATCAGCGGGATGCCGAAGTGGGCGTACATCTCCTGAATCAGCTTCAGCTTGCGCCGCTCGCCCTCCGGCGAGGCGGGATAGATCGTGGGGTTCAGCCACAGCTCCAGCAGCGGGAGCAGCTCCGCCAGCTCCTGGGCATAGTCGGTGTGGATGGAGCCGTCCCGCTGCCCCTCCTGAATCAGCGCCAGGAATCTGGGAGAGAGGATGTCCCGGTTGCCGCGAATGACATTGGCCAGGATGCGGGGGTTCTCTAGCAGAGGGATGAATTCCCTGGAGAGGTCGGCATTTTCCGGAACAGCCTGGTACTCCTGATTCCGCTGCAGGGCATATCGGATTTTCTCCAGCCCGTTCAGCCCCGTCTGCTGCTCCGCATCATGAAAGACGTCAGCCTCGCTGTACATATTGTCCTTCAGCGCCGCCAGAATTTCCTCTTTGGACTTGAAATGGTGGTAGATAGCGCCCTTGGTCAGACCGTCCAGCTGGTCTACGATGTCCTGAATCGTGGTATGCTCGTAGCCCTTTTCCAGAAAGAGCCGCCGGGCCGCCGTCAGGATTTTTTCCACCGTCTCCTCCGGGTATTTGTTTCTCGCCATAGGCTCACCTCTTACATTCGTTCGGTATGTATGTTATAGCACAAGGGGCGGCAGATGTCAACCCCCTCTGCCGGAGCGCACACCGTTTTTTCCTTCACACAGCTGCCCCGCCCAGCAGCATCTCCAGCAGGGCAGCGGGTTCCTTTCTGGCGCAGCCCTCCGCCACCCAGCGCCCAGGTGAACCTACCTGTGTGTTCGTCTGCGGCGACGGCGGTATACCTCTCATAGTCGCAAAGCACGGCGCTATACCGCTGGTTCCATCGGGGGTAATGGGTACGCATATAGCAGTCCGCCAGGCGGCAGGCTTCGCAGTCCTGCCGCCCCTCCGGGCTGAGGGCGCTGATTTGCACCCCGCCCCCCGGCGCGCCGGTGACGCTGGGCGACGGGGTGGCGTGGAGGAGAACGATGCTGCCGTCCCGGCAGGTGCCCAGGGCCAGCCAGACATGGCCCCTGACGCTGACCACATCCCCCGCCCGGAAGCCGCCCGCCGTGTCCCTTGTCAGGACGCCCCAGCCCCGCTCGCTGAGCGCCCTGGCAAAGCGGGCGGCAGGCACCACATAGCCGCCGGACGGGCCGTCCCCAGCCCCGTTTGTCACGTTGTAAAGCACCCAGCCCAGATAGCCGGAGCAGTCCGCCCCAGCGTAGTAGTATTGATTCCAGCCGTTGTGGGGGTAGTAGCTTCGGGCGGGGTCGCCGCTGTTTTGATAGCGATAGGAGGCGTCCTGAGCCTGGAAGAAGGCAAGCCAGCTTCGGGGCAGGCCGATAGTTTCCGCCTGGGGAGACGCCCCCTCGTCCTGCCAGTTCCACCCGCCGCCGTACACATACAGCACGGTACCCACCGCCGCCAGCGCCGTAGCCAGGAGGTTTTTCAGCGTCCGCTCCCCGGGGACGCCGGTGACAGGGGGCCTGTATGGCTCCGGCAGGAAGGCTTTGTAAACTGTCCGCATCCGGCCATCCCGCACCACAGCTTTTACGCTGTCGCCCACGGCGATGCTCGTCTCCTCCACGGCGGCCCCGCCGGGGGCAGTCGCGATTGCGTAGCACCTGGCCCCGCGCCCCAGAGGCAGGACAGCGCCGCCCACCTTGAGGGCATCCTTCCTCACCGCCTCCACTATGCCCTCCGCCGTGCCGCCCAACAGCTCCGCTTCGGTGACGATGCCGCCCGCCACAGTCAGGCGATAGAGGTACCCCTCCATCAGCCGGTTCTGGATGGAATAGCGGGTATCCGTCCGAATCCGCCAGCGCCGCTCCCCGCCGTCCGCAAAAAAGCGATGGTAGAAATCGGCCTTGCCGCTGCCGGAAGCGCTGCCGTACCCGGCAACGCCCAGATAGACCGTCTCCTGACCTGTGAAACTGTCCACGCTGTCAGCCCCTTTCCCCTCGCGTTTCCTTCCTCCTGCATACTATGCGCCCGCCCTGGGGGTTAGCCCCGCTCCAGGGCGCAGAAAAACGCTCCGGAAAAATCCGAAGCGTTCTTTTCATAGAACGTCCCATCCGGGCATATCCTGCAAGCAGAAGCATTGGAAGGACGGGGAGCTATGATGAAGGTTTATGTATTGAAACGGGGACGTTGGGCCGCACTGGGCTGCCTGGTGATTGCGGCGGCCATGTTTTGGGTGGTCAGCCACCCGGAAGCGGTGGGCGCGGCGGCGACGCAGCGGGAACTGCCGGTCTACTATGTGCAAAGCGAGGAGAAGAAGGTTGCCCTGTCCTTTGACGCGGCCTGGGGCAACGAGGATACGGAGCAGCTGATTTCCATTCTGGACGAGGCGGGCATCCACGCCACCTTCTTCCTGGTAGGCGACTGGGTGGAGCGCTACCCCGAATCGGTGCAGCAGCTGTACGATGCCGGGGAGGAGCTTGGCAACCACTCCGACACCCACCCCTACATGACCCAGTGCAGCCAGGAGACCATGCTGGAGGAGCTGAACCGCTGCAATGAGAAAATCGCGGCCATCACCGGGGAATCCCCCGCCGTGTTCCGCTGCCCTTACGGGGACTATGACAACACCGTCATCACCACCATCCGCTCCATCGGGATGGAGGCAGTGCAGTGGAACGTGGACTCTCTGGACTGGAAGGGCATTTCCGCCTCGGAAATCACTGCCAACGTCCTGAATAAGGTAGTGCCGGGCAGCATCGTCCTGTTCCACAACGCGGCGGACCACACGCCGGAGGCTCTGCCGGGCATTATCGCCAGCCTCCAGGAGCAGGGCTACACCTTCTGCACGGTGTCAGAGCTGCTGGCGGAGGGGGAGGAAAACGGCTACACCATCGCCCATGACGGCATGATGATACCCGCCCCGGCCTGAACAGATGTATACATAAGAAGAGCGCAGCGAAACCCGGTTCACTGCGCCTGGCCTCCTGTTGGAAGGATGCTGGGACAGGGCAAGTTCAGTCCTCCGCCGCCTGCGCCATGGCGCGGCAGCGGGCCAGTTCTAGCTGAAATACCGTATCCACAACGTCTCTGCCATAGGAGTCCAGTTCCTGGTACTCCGCAGCAGTTTTCGCCGGGTCGCTGATTAGGCCGGGCTCCTGCTGCTGCTCCACCAGGTTGGGGATACAAAGAGCGTTGATGCTGACATTGAAATAAGCGGCAATCGCCATCAGCGAGTCGATTGGGATCCCCTTTTTACTTTTCAGGGAATCGGTCAGGGTGGAAGCGGAAAGGGAAATCTGCTCTGCCAGTTGACGGATAGACAAGTGATGAAGGCGCAACAACGCTTTAACATTGTCAGACGTAACGCGTGCATAATTCATGTTGATGACCTCCTAGGAATGCAACGAGATGCAACTTTTGGTGACGGCTGTGCGTTCTCGGGTGGGCCGCTCCGATGCTACGGGCACAGCGCGGATCCCACGGCCCGCCGGATAAGAGGGAGATAGCGCTGATTCTGCTGTTTCGCTCTGATGCGGCGGGATAAACGTTCAGGAAAAGGTGGTAAAAGAGAACGCAACGGTCACTAGAATCCTATTATATCACAACATTTCGTGGTTGTACAGAAAAATGTGGAATTTTCTGGAAAATTTTCTTTGGGGCGGCTATGCCTGCTCGAGAATCGCCACCACCGCCGCATCCACCGGCACATCACGGGCAGGCAGCGCCAGCCGGGCGGCCTGTCCGGTGGCAATGAGGACAGTATCCCCCACGCACGCCCCCAGGGTGTCCGCCGCCACGCCTGGGGCTGATACACGTCTCGGAGCC
>JAJQFX010000045.1 GCA_021200895.1 Clostridiales bacterium
CCGAAGTCGCCAACATCAACAGCGTATTGGCTGGCAACGTGGGGACAGGTACATTACAGACCGTCCACCTGACCGCGGACAGCGCGGCGTTTACCGACCTGACCGCCGAAGTCGCCAACATCAACAGCGTATTGGCTGGCAACGTGGGGACAGGTACATTGCAGACCGTCCACCTGACGGCAAGCAACGTTGTGATAGACGATGCCATCATCACCGATGCCATGATAGCCGACCTGTCTGCCGACAAAATCAGCGCTGGCACCATCATTACAGACTATGTCACCATCCAGTCGGAGAGCGGCAACCTGTACATCACGGACAACACCATCCAGATACAGGATGGCACCACCGTCCGGGTGCAGATAGGCGAGGATGCCAGCGGGGACTACAACCTCTACCTCTGGGACGCCTCCGGGGTATTGATTTGGGACGCGCAAGGACTGACCGAGGCCGGTTTGACCGGCAACGGCGCCATCATCAAGGACGTGGCCGTAGCCGACGATGCCAATATCAGCGGCTATAAAATCGACATTACCACCATGACCAGCGCCCTGAACGAGTACGGGGAACTGGTGGTCGATGCCACGCAAATCACGATTGACGATACCACGCTGGACTATAAGCTGTCCTCCATGACAACCTCCACGGCGGAGGCCCAGGCGGCGGCGGACGCGGCGGCAGAACTGGCCGCTGCCCTGGAATCGGAAGCGGTTGCAAGCCTGACACAATACTATGCGCTTGGTGCCTCAGCCGAAGAGCCGCCCAGTGACCCGGCGGAAGGGGTCACTAGGGCGGCTGCGCTTGTCGATACCGCCGTTGTGGACGAATCCAGGGTAGATATTACCTATGCGGACACAGACTGGGCAACCGAGTGGATAGTAGCCAGCGATGGGCTGTACCTGTGGACGGCGTTTTTCGTAGAGTACGCGGACGGTCATACGGAGTGGACAACGCCCGCCTGCCTGAGCGACGGCGTAGCCCGTGAGAGCATCAGCACACTGGTGACAGAGCTGGAAGTGGTGCAAGGGCAGATAACCGCCAAAGTCTGGCAGACGGATATTGATACTGCTGTGGATGAGGTAAACGGCACCATCACCACGCTGCAAGACCAATACGCCCAGCTTATTATCGACCTGGACAGCATCAGCCTGTCCGTGGGAGATTTGACCACCACCGTCAGCGACAACTATGAGGCGCTGTCCTCGCAAATCTCCGCCTTGACCGTCACCGCCAGTGAAATCACCGCGCCCGTCAGTGAACTGGAACAGACCGTAGAGGACAACTACTCCACGCTGGACGGAAAAATAACCACCATCAGCGAGACGGCGGATGGTATCTCTGCCGAAGTCAGCAGCCTCCAAAGCACGGTCAGCAGCAACTACACCACCCTGTCCAGCAGAATCACCACAGTTGAGACTACCGCCAGCGGTATCAGCGCCACGGTAGACAATTTGCAGACCACGGTAACGGAAAACTACACCGACCTGTCAGACCAGATTTCCGCATTGACCGTCACCGCCAATGGCATCACAGAGACGGTCAGCGCTTTGCAGTCTACGGTAGCAGGCAACTACGAAACCCTGAGCAGTCAAATTACCACCGTGGAAACCACCGCCAGTGGTATCAGCGCAACCGTCAGCGAACTACAAAGCACCGTCACCTCCAACTATGAGACCCTCAGCAGTCAAATCACCACTGTAGAGGCAACTGCCAGCGGCATCACCGCCACAGTCAGCGAGTTGCAGTCTACTGTCAGCAGCAACTACACCGAGCTGGATGATAAAATCGCCACGCTGACCTTGACTACAGATGGCATCACCGCAAGCCTGTCCACCGTCACCACGGCCACGGCAACCGCCCAGGCCACAGCAGACGCAGCGGCGGCGGCAGCGGCGGCGCTGGAATCAGAATCGGTGACGAGCCTGACCCAATATTACGCGCTCGGCCCGTCGGCAGAGGAACCTCCCAGCGACCCGGCGGACAATGTTACAAGGGCAATCGCAGTAGTGGACACCGCCATTGTAGACGAATCCAGGGTTGATATTGTCTACTCTGATACAGATTGGACAACCGAGCGGCCCACGGCCAGCGATGGCCTGTACCTCTGGACATCGTTTTACGTTGTCTATGTAGATGGCGGCGCCGGGTGGACAACCCCGACCTGCATCAGCGACGATGTGGCCCGAAGCGCCATATCCACGCTGCAGACAGACCTTGAAATCGTACAAGGGCAAATCACTGCAAAGGTATGGTTGACGGACATCACTGAGGCCACAGATGCGCTTGGGGCCGACATTACCACCCTGCAAGACCAATACACGGCAGTCACACAGACGATTGCCGGGATTGAGACTGAGATAGGCGATATTACAACCACCGTCAGCGACAACTACACCACCCTGAACAGCAGGATCACCACCGTCAGTGAGACGGCGGACGGTATCAGCAGCACCGTCTCCAGTCTACAGACCACGGTGGAGACAAACTACACCGACCTATCCAGCAAAATCACTACGGTGAGCGAAACGGCAGATGGCATCACCGCCACGGTATCCAGCTTGCAGACAACTGTTGGCAGCAACTATACGGAGTTGTCGGACAAAATCTCCTCCCTGGAAGTAACCGCCGATGATATTACAGCCAGCGTGTCCAGCGTGCAGGGTGGGCTATCCGCCCTGACCGACACGGTAAACGGCACTGTAACCAACGCTGTGACATACTTTGCCATCAGCGGAGACACAAGCCCGCCCTGTGACCCTGGCGAAACCATCATAGACGCCACGGTTGACACTGCCGTTGTGGACAGCGCCCTGGTTGGCTGCATTGGATGGACAACGGAGCGGCTGGAAGCCGGGGAAGATGAGTATCTGTGGACGTGCAATCAGCTGGCCCTTGCAGACGGGTCAACAGTGTGGACAACGCCTGTCCTGGTAACAGACGATTACGCACGGACAAGCGTGGCGACGCTGGCCGTTACCACCACCGGCATCACTGCCACGGTCAGCGATTTGCAAAGCACCGTATCCGGCAATTACACCAACCTGTCGGACAAAATTGCCGCCCTGACCGTGACTACGGATAGTATCACCGCTACAGTCAGCGACCTGACCACCACAGTGGCCGATAACTACGATACGCTGTCCGACCAAATCACTGCCGTAGAGACTACTGCGAGCGGTATCTCCGCCACAGTCAGCAGCCTCCAAAGCACCGTCACCGCCAATTACACCGACCTGTCCAGTCAAATCACCACGTTGGAGGCAACCGCCAGCGGCATCTCCGCCAGAGTGACGCAGACGGAGAGCGACATCTCCGCCAACGCCGCCAGCATCACCACCCTGTCCAGCGAACTGACCCAGCTGGCCGACAGCATTGCCCTTTGCGTCACCACGGACGCGGACACAGGCTATTTGCGGCTGGGGGCCGGGGACGATGGGACGGTCAAATTTACCGTGGACACCGACAACCTGACCATTGATGAGGATGGGAATGTGTCCATGGCGGGCAAGGTGACGGCTACCAGCGGCACCATCGGCGGGTGGACGACCACCGACACCCGCATCAAGAGCAGCAGCACAGTCGCCTTAAATAACGCGGAAGCGGGACTACTACTGGTCAACGAGTCCGACAAGCCGTGGATACAGGCACAAGACGAGGACGGCAGCACAACGTTCCGGGTGGCGCGCAACGGCAAAGTAACGATGAGCGGCAACCTGACGGTAGCGGACACTATCACCATGAGCAGCGACACGGCCTACATCACAGGCCCCAGCCGAGTGTACATCAAGTCGATTGTTTACGGTGAGAGCGGCTTTGTTGTACCTAACAGCGACGGCACAGACGGACACGGCTATTATGCCAAAGACGCTGACGGCAGCAACATCTGTCTCCTGCGGCTTAACGACAGCAACATCCTTTCTATAGGCAACAGCAGCTATAGCACCCGCATCTACGGCAGCAGCATCTACGTCAATGGCTACGCCACAAAGCACATTGTCAGTATCCAGTCCGTCAGCGTATCCACCAGCGGCACCGTGGACAACGGTTCCAGCGGGTCGGCCACGGGGACGTTTACGGCGGTCAGCGGCGCGTCTTACCTGCTGTTGCCTCAGCGGGCCAACTACGGTTACGTCACAGAGGTCTCCTACAGCGGCACCACAGTGACGGCCACCATTTACAACGCCAGCGGCAGCAGCCATACGTTGGCTGGCAACGTTGTCGTGCTTGCCTATGTTTAAAAGGGGCTATCGCGCCCCGCAATAATACACCGAAAGTGAGGACTAAAAAAATGAAACTCTCTACCACCAAGACCACCACCACCCGCACCACAGTCGCATACAAGGCCACCCTGACCGACGGCGACGGCAAGACGATTGCCACGCTGACCGGCACGGCGGACAGTATGCGGCCCTTTGGCAACACCAACATGACCGTCACCAACCGCACCCTGTTTGAGGCGCACAAGGAAGCTGTGAAGGCGCAGTACGAAGCGTTCCAGGCCGCCGTTGCGGCAACGGACACGGCCCCTGTTGAGGCTGTGGAAACCAGCGAGGAGGAAATCGCAGAATGAAAGAAAAGCACATGACAAACAACCACATCATCGCCATCCTGAAAACGATGGGGGACGATGTGGGTCTGGCCCTGCGGGAAAAGCACCTGCCCGTCAAGCTGCTGTACGCCCTCCGGCGCAGCCTGCCGGAAATCGAGGCGGCATACAAGGCTTATAACAGCAGCCTGACCGAAATCTGCCAGCGGTACAGTGTGACCCCCGGCAGCCTGGAGGACTGCGCCGAGGACAAGCAGGCGCAAATGGCGGCGGAAATCAACGAGCTGCTGAACACGGAAACCACCGTCCGGGTGCATACCATTGCCCCCGAAGCGCTGAATGCCTGCGGAGCGGGCGGATTCGACCCGCTGACCTATGCGGAGATTGACCGCCTCTGGTGGTTGATTGACGAGGAGGAGGGTTGACCTATGGCATATTCTCAAACGACCTGGGCCAGCGGCGATACTGTCAGCAAAACCCGCTTAAACAACATGGAGGCTGGCATTGCCGCTGCCGCGCTGCAAGCCGACGTGAAGCATCTGCCCGGTGTGACCACCACATATGACAACGCCGGTGCGCACAACAGCATTTTTAGGGGTGCAAGCCTCGGCTCGGCAATCACGTCCACACAGGCCAGCAATATCAGCTCCGGCAAGTTTACCGACCTGTACATCGGTGATTACTGGACAATTAACGATGTCAAATGGCGGATTGCCGCGTTTGATTATTGGTATCGCTGCGGCAGTACATCACTGACGACCCATCATGCAGTGGTGGTACCGGACACTTGCCTGTACAACGCGCCGATGAACGCCACGAATACCACGGACGGGGCATACGTTGGCTCCGCCATGTATACGGGCGAGGAAGTCACTGTCAGCGACACCGCCTACACCGGCCTGACGAACGCCGTTGCCGCTATCGAATCCGCCTTTGGCGACTATGTGCTGACCCATGACGCTTATCTGGCAAACGCCGTTACCTCCGGCTATCCGTCCGCCCAGGCATGGAGTACCGACAGGGTGTGCGATTTAATGACGGAGCAGATGGTGTACGGCAGCGCCGTCATGCAGCAGATGAGCCATAGCGGCACGCTGGTAGCAAACCGGGGAATTGAGAAAAGTCAGCTCCCGCTGTTCGCGTTGGCACCGCAGTACATCAACATTCGCGCCAGCTGGTGGCTGCGGGATGTCGTTGGTGCGTCTGACTTCGCGCGTGTCGGCAGCTACGGCAATGCGGACGCGACCAACGCCTCCGCCGTCAGTGGGGTTCGCCCGTACTTTCTCATATCGTAAATCAACCACCCCTTTAGGGGTGGGGATTGGAGCAAACGCTCAGAAAGGAAACGAAATGTATACGATAACGCTTGCAGACGGCACCGCAGTTGAGTTTGCGGGGCTAAATGGCACCAACTACATCGTCAAGGGGGCGTCGCCGCTGGACACGTCCATCTTCACGGACGAAAATCTTGCATCCGGCACCGTTACCGATGAAGACGGTGTGGAAACGCCCTTCACAAACTGGTCTTTCATCCAGCAGCAGAAGCAGCTGAATGGGGACTATTACATCTGCTTCCGGCAGAAGTCGGAAGAGGAACTGGACGCGGAGGCCAAAGCGGCACGGGAAACCGAAGTGCAGGAAGCTCTTGTGGAACTCTACGAGCTGTTGCTGGGAGGTGATGAGTAATGGCGGCTATGGCAAAAATCTATGTGGCCCTGATTGAAAAGGGCAAGAAAACGCTGGAGGATGTCCCGGAGGCACTCCGGGCCGAAGTCGAGGCCCTGTTGACAGAGGAGGATTGAGCATGGCGATTAAGTATTACGTCCGCAAAAGCTGGGAGGACACGTCCACCCAGCAGGGGGCCTATAACGTCCTGTCCAACGCCGTGGCCGTCTGTGACAGCGACACCGATTACCGGGTGTATGACGCGGCGGGGACGCTGATTTACAATCCCCTGTACTACGTCCGGCCGTCCTGGGCCGATGCGGACAAACAGTCCGGGGCCTATCGCGTCTACGCCAACGCCACCGCCGACGCGGACAAGCGGAGATACCGGGTGTATGACTACCTGGGGGTGCCCCGTTACCCCATCCCCTTCACGGTGCAGTTGACCGCCGCCACGCCCTACTACACCGCCGCAGATGGGGCGGAACAGGCCGGAACCGCCAGCAAGGGGATTTACACCATCACCGAGATTAAGAGCCCCTACGGTTATCTCAAGAGCGGCGCGGGCTGGTTGGATTTGCGCAACCTGGATGTGTACGGCGCGGAGGCAGCGGACAGCGCCACGCCCCTGAGCCTGGCGGCCAATAACGTAGCCGACGTGTACGGCTGCGCCATCGGCTGCAAGCACGTCTCCGGGAGCTACACCTGGGCCACGGCCATGTCCAAAAAGCAGGTCAACTGCGCGATTGTAGCGTCCCGCGTGGCGTACCTGGCGGGGCTGACCGGCAAGGACAAGCTGATTAGCCACACCACGGCGGTCAAGTCCAACATCACCACCCAAAAGGGTACCATCTCCAAGGCTATGTCCGGCTACAGCAATCTGGATTTGACCAAATGCTCGGTCAAATGGGTGGGCAAGACCTACGCAAACCTCGCGGCCAAGTACAAGGTGCCTGGGGCTATCTACGTCTACGACAGCAACATCGCCGTGTGCGGCGGGGATGGGGTGATTTATAGCTGCAACAACGGCAGCAATCAGCTGTCCAATGGGGTTTATGTGAAAAACGCCATGACGAGCGGGTATTGCTTCACTTCGCCGGTGCTTGTAGTCATCCTCCCTAATAGCTGAGGTGGCCGGATGAGTGAAGCAGTGATTGCGGCAGTTATCACGGGCGTGCTGAGCCTGGTGGGGGTCATCATCTCCAACCTGGCCACCGCCCACAAAACGGAGACGGACATCAAAACCTCCCAGGCCGTCACCGACACGAAGCTGGACGAACTGACCCGGGAGGTGCGGGAACACAACCAATTTGCCAAACGGATGCCGGTGGTAGAAGAGCAAATCAAGGTCATCAATCACCGGATTGCCGATTTGGAGAGCGCAGAAAGGACGGAACACAATGAAAACCATCATCGAGAGGATTAAAAACAGCGCATGGCTGAAAGCCGCCGGTATCCGGTCGGTGAAAACCATGGCACAGACCGCTGCGGCCGCTATCGGTACCAGCTACGTCCTGAGTGACGTGAACTGGCTTGCCACGGTCAGCGCGGCGGTGCTGGCCGGGGTGCTGTCCATGCTGACCAGCGTGGCCGGTCTGCCGGAGGTGGACGCATGACGACCGAAACCAAGCGCGAACTTATTAAGGCGTTTGCCTATGGCCTGACCGCCGAGAAAGTGGCGGACGTGGAGGGCCTGACGCTGGAGGAAGCTGTGGCCTTTGAAAAGGCCAACGCCAACGAAATCCAGGAGCGGCAGGCGGAGCTGAAGGAAGCCGGGTGGATGTAATGTCTACCATCTATCGCGGCATCGATGTCTCCAAGTGGCAAGGTACCATCGACTGGAGCAAGGTGGCCGCTGACGGCATCAAATTTGCCTTTATCCGGGCGGGGTACGGCAGCAGCGCGTCCCAGAAGGACAGCAAATTTGAATCTAACTACGAGGGCGCGAAGGCTGCCGGGCTGCTGGTGGGCGCGTACTGGTACAGCTACGCCACCACTGAGGCCGGAGGACGGGCAGAGGCCGCCGCCTGTCTGTAGGTCATTGCGGGCAAGGACTTTGACTTGCCCATCTACTTTGACCAGGAATACGAGAAGTCCATCGTCGCCCTGAGCAACACCACCCGGACGGCCATCTGCAAGGCGTTTTGCGCCGCCATCCAGGCCGGGGGCTACACCCCGGGCATCTACGCCAGCACCGACTGGCTGAACAATAAGCTGAACTATACGGAGCTGACCGATTACAGTATTTGGGCGGCGCAGTACGCCAGCAAATGCACCTGTAAGGCCAGTTATGACATCTGGCAGTACAGCAGCAAGGGCAGCGTGTCCGGCATCTCCGGCAGCGTAGATATGGACTATCTGTATCATCTGCCGGGTAGCGCAAGCACCACCAGCGCAACAACCGCCACAAGCACAGGAGGGTTTGACGTGGCAACATTATCAACTATCAAGAGCGGCAGCACCGGCGCCGAAACCAAGAGTTTGCAATCCTTGCTCAACGGCAAGGCCGGGGCTGGGCTGGACGTGGACGGCATCTGCGGCACTAAGACCGTGGCAGCCATTAAAAGCTATCAGACGGGCGCAGGGCTGACCGTGGACGGGATTTGCGGGGTCAATA